>NZ_BLIJ01000036.1:0-54629 GCF_009811475.1 Alteromonas sp. KUL150 | reverse complement strand
TTATAGACGGCAAAAACTACACCGCCACTAATAACGGGGACGGCACATGGACGTTAGCCGATGATGTAGTTGCCACGTTAGCTGAAGGTAGTTACCCAACGTCAGTGACTGCAACAGACGCCGCAGGCAACACGGTAACCAGCACGGGCACGGTGGTAATTGATACCACTGCACCTACGGTGGCCATTAACGATCTAACCACCAACGACACCACGCCAGAACTTACCGGTACGGTAAACGACCCTAATGCGGTTGTGGTGGTGACGATTGACGGCAACGACTATACCGCCACTAATAACGGGGACGGCACATGGACGCTGGCTGACAATATTGTCGCCCTGCTTGCTGAAGGTAATTATACGGCAACGGTTACCGCCACAGATGCTGTAGGCAACCTTGCTACTGACACAGGTACAGTTGTTATCGATACCAGTATTGATGAAAACAATAACGGTCAGACGGTAACGTTCGATAGTATTTCAAACGACTCTGGCGTTGCTGGAGACTTTATTACTAGCGATAGCACGCTTACGCTAAACGGAACGGTAGACCTTGGTGACAATACTACCCTAACCGTTACCGTTGATGGCACTTCCTATACCTTTGGCACTGACCCTGAACTTACTATTGATGGCAGCGGCAACTGGAGCCTGGATTTAACTGGCACACCGCTACCAGCGGGCACCTATGCCGTAGTGGCAACCGTCACTGATGAAGCAGGAAATACTGCGAGTACCGCTAGCCAAAACGTAGTTGTACAAGCGCTTGATGCTATAAACGACGGTAACACCGTTGATATGGGCGAACCTGTGGTCACGGTCAACCCACCGGAAACCACCAGCGACGTGCAAGTGATTGGCTTAGCAGAGTCTACAGGCGGTGTCGATGCAAGCGCATCTTTTGCCGTTTCTCCTAACCATGTGGGTGAAGTGTTAGTAGAAGTTGATCAAATAGCACTGGTTGCTGTTGCCGATGCCTACATTGTTGAGGTGTATGACGAGAGCGGTCAACTTGTTTACCAAGGGGTTAGCGCAGATTCACAACTTGCCGATGTCGGTGGACTAGACATTTTTGATGTTACCGGCGACGAGACCATTTCGTTCACGTTAGCAGGCCTTGATGCTGGCAACTACAGTGTGGTGGTCCGCAATGATGAGAACTTACTTGAAGACTTGTTAGACAACGACAATAGTAACGATGTTGACCTTGATGAACTTGGTACAGCTGGTGTTGTACTTGGGCCCGACAATCAAGCAGTAGTTCTTGATACTATTGAAACCACGTTAAATACCGGCGTTTTAGGTATTCCACTTGGTACGGTTGGCACGCAAGTAAGGGGAGTATTAGAAACACTTCTGGATACGACTACAGTAATTGGCGCAGGTCAGCTTGTTAATTTACTTACCGCGCCTCTTGATGCAATTGGTTTAACTGGCTTCCTTGATGATATTTTAAGCGTCATTGCCGATGCATTGCTCAGCAATACGCTAACCCTATTGCAAGACACCGACATCACAACCACGTTAACAGAATACACCTATACAGGTGATTTAGTGGCGCAAGGTAACCTAATCGATGGTGATTTGAGTGGCGTGGGTGCCGATACCATTCTAGACGGTGCCCAAGTGACACTTGTTACTAACTCGTCTGGTGAAAGTGTTACGGTTCCTGCTACAGGTACGGTCACTATCCAAGGTAACTATGGCGTACTGGAAATTGCTGCAGATGGTACTTACACCTATACCGCTGATGGTGACCGCAGTGCTATTGGGCAAGATGAAGTGTTTAACTACACCCTATCAGATGGTGAAACTTCCGATATTGCGGCACTTACCATCACCATTTCTGGCAGCGACTTCCCACCAGTAGTCGCCCAAACCGATAACAATGATATGGAGCTAGGCGCACAAACCGCCATTGTGAACGCCCCAGTTACCGATAGTGACTTCCAAGTCATTGGCTTAGCCGAAGGTTCACCAGCGGCAGGGTCGCCAGAGGCTAGCACAACGCTTACCGTTGATGCTGGTTTCTTTGGCGAAGTGGTTGTAGAAGTTAGCCAAACAGCGTTAGTCGCCGTCGCTGATGCGTATCGTGTTGATATTATTGATGCAGATGGCAACGTGGTCGCCACGGCCATGACACCAGACAACCCTTTAATAGGTGATGTAGCAGGCGTAAACCTGATTGGGTTGACAGGTGACGATATACTTGTTGCTAAGTTTTCAGGGCTTCCAGCTGGTGAATATACCGTTGTAGTTCGCAACGATGATAGTGTACTCGAGTCTCTGCTTGATCAAGATGGTGACGGCTCGATTACCTTAACTGAACTAGGTGACGGTGGTGTTGTCCTTGGGGAAGAGAACCAAGACGTTGTATTGACTGCTGTAGAAGATGCACTGAATGGTACTAATGCGAGTGTTCTCAATGGTCTGGGTTTAGGTACGGTAGTACGAAATCTTATTCTAGAGCCGGCCTTGAGCACCGCAGACACTATAGGTGCCGGCGATTTAGTCAGCACAATCACCACAGGCCTGAATCTATTAGGGTTAGGCGCATTGGCAGATGCCGTATTAGACGCTGTTGCGGCGGCATTGCTAAGTAATACACTTACTTTACTACAATCTACCGATATAACTTCAACGCTCACTGAATACGCGTTTGAGGGCAGCACTACAACATCGGGAAATGTTATTGATGCTGCTAATACAGGTGATGTTGCAGATAGCATTGCTGAAGGCGGCGTAGTGACGCAAGTTACCCATACCAATGGGGAATCGGTAACCGTATTAGGTACTGGTTTGTCGGGCATTACTATTGAAGGTGACTATGGCGACCTCACCATTTTTGAAGACGGCAGCTACATCTATGTAGCCAACGGCGTGCGCGACGGCTTAGGCAATACTGATAGTTTTAGCTACACCATTTCAGACGGAACCAATACGTCTACTGCAAACTTGAACTTTAACCTGTCTGGACAAGGGGTATCCGCTGACTCGGCCCGTGCTGAATTAACCTATGACTTTGTATCTGAAGCTGGTCCAAGTGACATAGGTGCGCTTTCACATAGCTATTTGCTAGGACTTGGAGGAAGCTTTAGTGATACCAGCAGTACCTTTGCGGTAGCTACGAATACCACTCAAGATATCACCTTGAACGTCGATAATGGCAGCCTATTATCACTGGTTTCGAGCCTTACTTTAACAGTAGAAAGATTCGAAAACGGATCGTGGGAACCTTATAGAGTGTTCCCAAACGGCGAGCTCATTAGTTTGTTAGGCATTAACGGTGATACCGTGCTTACCGTCAACGGACTAACTGAAGGCTTATATCGTCTATCAATGAATGGCACCACGGGGCTTGGGGTAGCGGGGAGTATTAGTGTGGATCTATCCTCTACCGTCAACTACCTTGATCAGTTTGAAGTCAGTAGCGTACAAACCGCCACCGGTAATCTGTTCGAAAACGATATACTGTTTGGCCCAACATACGACGTGAGTGTATCTGCTGATGGAACTAACTTCCAAGACGCTTCGGGCGGCATTACGTTAGTGGGAGATTTCGGCACGCTGCAAATTGACGAAACTGGCGCTTACACTTATACCCCGGATAACACGCAAGCCGTATTTGGTGGGACCTTAACGGATACTTTTACTTACCGTATCGAATATCCAGACGGTACTATCGAAGAGGCAGAATTTAACGTGTTTGTAACGGCATCTGGTGAAGGTGTACCAGAAGTGGTAATGAGCAGTTCATCTGAGTCTGTAAGTGCATCAGATAGCAGCGGCACCGTGGTTACTGACGAGCCTACAGCACCTGACGAAATTGACCTAACAGGGCAAACCCTTCAAACAGTCGACCTTAACGCTGAAACTAGTCTGGTAACACCAGAAAACGAGCCTACTTCGCCGCTCATGAGTGCGGAACCAGTAGAGACCAAGCCTGATATCATTACGCTTCCTGAAGAGGAGGTCAGCACACTTGGCACCACTGTTGGCGATGGTTTTGGCGGTGGCGACACCATCGATTTATCAGGTATAACTTTAGACACGGTTGATATCGGCAACCCGATTTCAACTGCTCCAGAAGAAACGAGCCCGCTTTCTCCTGAGGCATCAACACCTGAAAGCACGTTGCCTGATGACACCATCACGCTTCCAGAAGAAGACGATATCGTCTCCGGGGGCCCGGTGACAGAGGTAACTGTTGACCTCGTCAATATTGATCTTCCCCCAGAAGAGTTGATTCTGCCATCAACAGAGCCTACTTCTGTGGATTCAAATAGTGAGGGCGTATCTCCTGATGCTAGTGACGGACTTGTAGGCGATACGTCTAAAGAAAGTGGCGGTGACGTGACAACCGCTTCTCCGACAGAGTCTGAAGTTTTGAAAACAGCGATAGATAAACTTCCACCAACTGACATCTAACCTTGTTGTGAAGTTAACCTAAAGCCCTCGTATTCGACGGGGGCTTTTTATTGGGTAGATTAGAATCACATGGTATTCATACCAATCCGCATAGATAAGCCGTTTTAGCCGCATAAGTACGTTGTTATAAAACACTACACCTTGTTGATTAATCAAAGGGTTTCGTATTTTCTGGAACTACGTATAATAAAGCTTCCTACGCATTAGGTCCCCATAGTTTAATGGATAAAACAAGGCCCTCCTAAGGCTTAGATGTTGGTTCGATTCCAGCTGGGGACGCCATTTTGACTGGCTTAAACCCAAAATTAAGTAAACCTTGCTATACATTTCGCTCCCCTATCATCATGTTTATTTCTTCTACTTTGGTTGTAATTTAATCGAATTGAGCAATACTCTTCTAAACAGGAGAGCACAATGACTTTCGATTCGTCCCCCCAAAAAGAAACAGGCGATGATGTTGAAACACCGAGTGATTCAACATTTACCGAAGAGGAATGGTTTGCCATAGAGGCACTATCTGAGCCCGGTGCCATCTACTAACCGATGAAATTTCGAAATTAATCCCCACTTTTATAGCCGTTGCCGATTTTAAGCGTCGTCTATCTGCGCATTTAGCTTTCCAATAAGTACACTTCGCATAGACCATCAGGCAAAAAATAACGTATAAATAATGATGTAGTAGTTAATACGGGGAATAGTATGAGCCAATTTGAAAACGATGATATCGATTCGTTTTTTGCAGAAATGCAAGATGTAAAACCTATTGCATCAGATGATAAGGCTTTATTACACGATCCTGAAAAGGCGCTCGCAGAAAAGCAGAAACGTGCCGCCAGGCAGATGAGCATCCGCGAAAAACTCGTTAACCCTCTAAGCATGGAAGGTGTAAAGCCGGTACCGCCTGATGATTTTATACATTTCCAGCAGCCTGGCATTCAAGACGGCGTATTTAAAAAACTTCGTCTTGGGAAATACCCTTTAGAGACCAACATTTCGCTATCAGGAAAGACGCTAGAGCAAAGCCGCGACCTGATTTATAGCACTATTAAATCAAGTCACGAGCGAGGGGTTCGTGCCCTACTCATTAAGCATGGAACAGGTGAAAACAGTAAACCCTTTCCGGCATTAAAGAAGAGCTATGTTAATCATTGGCTAAAAGAACTTGATGAGGTGATTGCGTATCATACGGCGCAACCCATGCACGGCGGGTTTGGTGCCACTTATGTGTTACTGAAAAAACATCCTCAGCAAAAGCTAATTAATAGAGAGAAAAATAAGAAAGGATAAAAGCGTAAGCTTTCTAAATTGAGGGCTGCAGGGCTTATGAAATAACGCTCTGTAGCGCCTTCAAAAGTGCTTATTGGCTTAGCGCCTTTTCTTAACCGATGTTATTTAGTCGCCTCTTCTCGCATGCCAATGATTAACGCCCGTATCAAGCAACTTGATACGGGCGTTAGAATTTTTCTTTCAGACTACTTAACTGAAAACAGCACACTTAGCGTTGTTGGAGCTTCGGCAGACTTCGCAGATGTGCTAAAAACAGCAGTTACGAACATCAGCACTACAGCTACAGCCACTCCGGTTAAGCCAAACCCTTTTGAGGAACGATTCATTGGTCGTCTCTTATTATTTAAACCAGCTCGCAAATGCAGAATACCGGTACAACCCTAACTCAACTCCTGTAACCTAATTGCATTCCCTGCGTGCACTACAATAGATCAGTGACAACTTGATGACAAGAGCAAAAACCAGATTTTTGACACTTTGACAAAGGTTTGACGCCTATTTAAGGTATGCGCGTTTATTAAACAGTATTTTTATAGAAAATAAACAGGGGTTTCCCCCTGTTTATTAAAATCACACTGTTAACTAGCCAACAAATTTACGGGCGTTTCTAAAGATTCGCATCCACGCACCGTCCTCTTGCCATTCATCTGGACGCCAAGAGTTTGCAACGGCTCTAAATACACGTTCAGGGTGCGGCATCATTATAGTGCTGCGCCCATCTACAGAAGTTAAACCAGTAATACCTTGTGGTGAACCATTCGGATTAGCTGGATATTGCATGGTTGGCTTGCCGTAGTTGTCTACGTAACGCATCGCCACCTGCGCGCCCACCAGTGATAACGCGTTGTCGTTAGCGAACTCAGCCTGACCTTCACCGTGCGACACAGCAATAGGCATACGCGAACCTGCCATGCCATCAAGCAGCACAGACTTAGATTCCATCACTTCAACCATTGCAACGCGGGCTTCAAATCGCGCCGACTGGTTAGTGACAAAGTGCGGCCAATGCTCAGTGCCAGGGATCAATGATTTAAGGTTCGAGAGCATCTGACAGCCATTACACACACCTAAACTGAAAGTATCGTTACGGTTGAAGAAGCCTTCAAACTGATCCCGAGCAATGCTATTAAACAGTATAGACTTAGCCCAGCCTTCACCTGCTCCCAGAACATCACCGTAAGAGAAACCACCACAAGCAGCAAGACCCGCAAACTGTTCAAGGGTAATGCGACCTGCCAACACGTCACTCATGTGTACATCGATAGCGTCGAAGCCTGCACGGGTAAATGCAGCCGCCATTTCAAGATGCGAGTTAACGCCCTGCTCTCTTAAAATAGCCACTTTGGGCTTAACGCCTTTGGCGATATAGGGCGCGGCAACGTCTTCGTTAACATCGTAAGATAGCGCTGCATGCAAACCAGGATCGGCAGCATCTTGCTTCGCCGCATGTTCTTGTTCAGCACACTCTGGGTTATCACGAAGCTTTTGCATTTCAAACGTAGTTTGCGCCCACGTTGTACGCATTGATACGCGGCTATCTGCAAGTACAGCGACGCCATCGCGACTAAACTCAATCATATCTGTGCTATTAAGCGTACCGATATCGTGAGTAAATTCAGTTAAACCGAATTCCGTCAATACTGCGTTAACTGCTTCCTGGTCGCTTTTAAGCACTTGAATAACGCCACCCAGTTCTTCATTGAACATTACAGCAATGTCGTTACCTTTAAGGCTATCAAGGTTAACGCTTACGCCTGTTTTACCCGCAAAGGCCATTTCAGCAACAGTGGTAAACAGGCCACCATCTGAACGGTCGTGGTACGCACATACCAAGCCTTTTTCGATAAGCGCCTGCATTGCGTCAAAGAAGGCTTTAAGGCGGCTAGCGGACACCACATCGGCTGGGCTATCACCAAGCTGGGTATAAACTTGTGCCAAACAGCTAGCGCCCAAGCGATTTTTACCTTCACCCAAATCTAGTAGCAACAAGCGGCTTGCGCCTTTGTCTGTTCTAAGCTGAGGCGTCACCGTTTTGCGAATATCTTTTACGGCGCCAAACGCTGAAATAACCAGTGACAGCGGAGAAGTCACCGCTTTGTCTTCTCCGTTTTCATTCCATGCCGTTTTCATCGACATTGAGTCTTTACCCACTGGAATGGTTAGGCCTAACTCTGGGCAAAGTTCCTCACCCACTGCTTTTACAGCTTCATAAAGACCTGCATCTTCCCCAGGGTGTCCAGCTGCTGCCATCCAGTTTGCGGACAGTTTAATGCGCTTAATATCGCCGATGTTTGCTGCGGCAATGTTGGTTAACGCTTCACCCACAGCAAGACGTGCTGACGCGCCGTGTGACAAAAGTGCAACAGGCGTACGCTCGCCCATCGACATCGCTTCACCGTGGTAGGTGTCAAATGCCGCAGCGGTTACTGCTACATCCGCCACTGGCACTTGCCATGGGCCCACCATTTGGTCGCGACTTACAAGGCCGGTAACCGAGCGATCGCCAATGGTAATAAGAAAAGTTTTTTCAGCGACAGTTGGCAAAGATAAAATGCGGTTTGCAGCTTCACTTAAGGTAATGCCTGTGTCGTCTAATGCTGGCGAACTTACTTCGGACGAACTTACGTCGCGATGCATTTTAGGCGGCTTGCCTAAAAGTACATCTAGCGGCATATCAATAGGTTTGTTCTCAAACTGACTGTCGTTCAGGTTCAGGTGCTGTTCGGCAGTGGCTTCACCAACCACAGCAAATGGCGCACGTTCGCGGGCGCAAATTGCTTCGAATACCGGCATATTTTCAGGCGCGACAGATAAAACATAGCGCTCTTGGGATTCGTTACACCATAGCTCTAAAGGTGTCATACCAGGCTCATCAGACAATACTTTTCTAAGCTCAAAGTTACCGCCACGGCCACCATCATTAACCAGTTCAGGCAGTGCGTTTGAAAGGCCACCCGCACCCACATCGTGGATGAACTGGATAGGGTTGTTGTCCCCTAGCTGCCAGCATGCATCAATTACTTCCTGACAGCGACGCTCCATTTCTGGGTTGTCTCGCTGTACAGAGGCAAAGTCTAAATCTTCGTTCGACTGGCCAGACGCCATTGACGACGCTGCCCCGCCGCCAAGACCAATATTCATCGCAGGGCCGCCAAGCACAATTAGCTTAGCGCCAACGGTGATTTCACCTTTTTCAATATGTTCACGACGAATGTTACCTAAGCCACCAGCCAGCATAATAGGCTTATGGTAGCCACGAACTTCGACGCCGTTAAAACTATTAACTTCTTGCTCGAACGTACGGAAATAACCTAATAGCGCAGGACGACCAAATTCATTGTTAAACGCAGCGCCACCTAGTGGGCCTTCAAGCATAATATCAAGGGCACTAACAATGCGCTGTGGCTTGCCGTATTCTAATTCCCAGGGCTGCTCAGCGCCCGGTATACGTAAATTAGATACGGTGAAACCAACCAAACCTGCTTTAGGTTTTGAACCACGACCTGTGGCACCTTCATCACGAATTTCACCACCAGAGCCTGTTGCAGCACCTGGGAAAGGTGAAATTGCCGTTGGGTGGTTGTGGGTTTCTACCTTCATCAAAATGTCGATATTTTCATGATGGTATTCGTACTGATGTGTTTGAGGATTAGGGAAGAAGCGCCCCGCTTCCCATCCTTCCATAACCGCTGCGTTATCTTTGTAGGCTGAATACACGTGATCAGGCAATAACTCGTAGGTGTTCTTGATCATTTTGAACAGCGACTTCTCTTGATCTTCGCCGTCAATGGTCCAGCTAGCGTTAAAAATCTTGTGACGACAATGTTCTGAGTTTGCTTGCGCAAACATATAAAGTTCAACGTCAGTCGGGTTTCTGCCTAGCTTTGTAAAGCTTTCAAATAGGTAGTCAATCTCATCATCTGCAAGTGCCAGGCCTAACGATACGTTCGCATTAACCAGCGCTTCTTTGCCTTCGCCTAAAACATCAACACTGGTGAAGGTATTGGCTTCAGTGTGAGCAAAAAGCACCGCTGCATCGTCGGTATTAGTAAATACTGACTCAGTCATTCTGTCGTGTAGGAAGCTAGCAACAAGTGCAAAATCATCTTCGCTAAGTGCCGTCTCTGACTCAATATAAAATGCACAGCCGCGTTCTATTCGGTTGATATTTTTTAGACTACAGTTATGAGCGATGTCGGTGGCTTTAGAAGACCAGGGAGAGATGGTGCCAGGGCGAGGAGTGATAAGGAATAGAGTTCCAGAAGGTGTTTGTGCTTGCCTCGCGGGGCCGTAAGTGAGCAGCTTTTCGAGTATTTCTATTTGCTGCTTAGACAAGTCACCTTTGGAATCGACTAGGTGAACATATTCGCTATAAAGGTTTTTTACCCTAACGCCGGATTGACCCAGCTTTGCAATCAGTTTAGTTTGGTTAAACTCTGATAGTGCAGGAGCGCCTCGAAGGACCAACATATTGATTTACCTGGTTTGTTAGAAACAACGACCACCAATGCGACGCGTTGCCTCTTGGATTGATGAGTATTTCGGCGCGGATTATAAAGTAATAATGAGCAGTAAGTAACCTCATAACGCGCTTACGTGAACTTTTTTTTAAACTTAGACGGTTTAATGACAACAAGTAAAGGTCTATGCAGTCATCTGACTATAAAAAGCGATTAAAACTACAGTTAATAATTATTTTATCTATAGCGGTAATGAGTTGTGGCGTCCCATCAGTGCCTACTTCGCTTTCATCATTATTAGAGAGAGAATCGATTCGCGTGGGCACGGTTTACGGAGCAGGCACGTTTTATAATGGCGCAGAAGGCCCTCAAGGGTTTGAGTACGAATTACTGGCAGGTTTCGCTGATTACTTGGGTGTCACCTTAGATTTGTATCCGTTTTATAGTTACGAAGTCATGCTTGAGCAACTTGAAGAAGGCAACCTAGATATCGTAGCAACGGGTGATGCGGTCACTGATTCATTGAAAAAACGCTTCGCTTACGGACCCGCCTACCAGCACGTCGAACAAGAGCTTATTTTTCAGGCGGGAACAAACAGGCCTAGAGATCTCGCTGATTTGGACGCACCGATTGTTGCAGTATCAGGGAGTAGCCAAGCCTATCTTTTAACAGATATTTTCGACGAACTGAATGAGAGCGGTAAGGTCATAAAAACCAATTTGATGACCACTGAAGATTCAGACTCAGAAGAACTGCTACAACAAGTTGCTAATGGTGACATCGCGTATACAGTGGCCGACAGCAATCGGTTAGCACTTCAGCGCAGACGCTACCCCAATTTAGCAGTAGCGAAAACACTTGATGAGAAGATGCCAATGGCATGGGCTCTACCAATGAATCAAGATGACTCGGTTAAAGCTGCATTAATTGAATATTTTGGCACCGTGCATCAGTCTGGTTGGTTTACGGTGTTGGAAGATAAATATTTCGGCCATATTCGACAGTTTGATTATGTGGACAGTCGAGCATTTAACTACGCTGCAGAAACCTCACTGGCAGAGTACAAACCGTTATTTCAAAAGTATGCTGGCGAGCTCGACTGGCGACTTTTAGCGGCTATGAGCTATCAGGAAAGTCACTGGGACAGCGAAGCTATCTCTCGGACGGGCGTACGTGGGTTAATGATGCTTACGTTAGACACGGCAAGCGACTGGAACGTGGACGATAGAACCGATCCTGAACAAAGTATTCGCGGTGGGTCACGTTATTTCGCCAGCTTACTAAATAGGATCCCAGCGCGTATAAGCGATCCCGATAGAACCTGGATGGCTATGGCATCGTACAACATCGGCATGGGACACTTAGAAGATGCGCGAGTACTTACTGAAAGACAAGGTGGAAATCCTGATCTATGGGTAGACGTAAAACGCCGTTTGCCGCAGCTTAGACAAAAGAAATACTATCGAACTACCCGCTATGGTTACGCAAGAGGCGACGAGGCGTTGCAGTATGTTGAAAATATTCGTCGCTATTACGACAGCTTAGTCTGGCTAGACGAACAAGGAAAAATTTAACGCCATTCATTATCGCCTCTCTTGAAAACTGTCATTTCGATGTCATCTTTATTCACTACCCTAAGAAAGAGTTAGTCAACGCTAACTCACTTTCTCAAAAGACAATATTCGATAAACATATTCAATGCGAGAAGGACGGTTAGTCTTTCTACAGCGAGAGATGAGAGAAAGGAGAATAAATGAAAAGAAATCGTTTTATGAAAAAAGGAATAAAATTGAAAAACAATAATAGACGTAGGCTTATGCTTAAACGTTGTCATCAAAAAGTACTTCAGCGTCGCAAGCTCTTTGTGACCAGTGACATGTTTACTCAACTAACTCGCACACCGAGCTAGTACTATGGGCGGCTCAACCCGCTGCCCTCAGATCTCTTACATTTACACTTCTATAAACTTCTATGTTGAACTAATCAGACTCACCATTCTCTTTAAGTTTTTGGGCTTTTTTAGCCGCTTTTATTTCCTTTCTGCGCTTGCGGAAAAAGTCTGACAATTTCTGTGCACACTCGTCAGCTAGTACCCCCGACACTATCTCAATCTGATGATTTAGGGCTGAATGTTGAAGTAAATTCATGACAGAACCCGCTGCACCGGTTTTGGCATCTTTGGCGCCAAACACCACCCGCTTAACACGCGCATGTACCAACATGCCTGCGCACATTGAGCAGGGTTCCAGTGTGACATACAGGGTTGCATCAACAAGGCGATAATTTTGTACTTGAGAGGCAGCTGCTTTCACGGCACGAAGCTCAGCATGAGCAGAAGGGTCGTTATCTGTTATAGGCGTATTGTACCCTTCGCCAATTAGCTCGCCATTTAATACCACACAGGCTCCTACAGGCACTTCTCCTATTAATTCCGCTTTATCGGCAAGCGTTAAGGCATGTTTCATCCAATGCTTATGTTGCTCAATCTCTTCACTTGTGAACGTTTCGCAAGCATCTTGAAAGGGTCGTTTGATTTGAATCGCGTTATCGTGCAGGGATAAACTACCATCATGCTTCGACGGTTCACTCTCAATTGCTAAATCCCTTTCTTCACTCTGTCTTTTTAATTCGCCAGATGAATCTTGCTGATGCTCTTCTGTGTGCTTCTGTTCTTTCATGAGGCTTGCTGACAGAGAGTTACTATTTTGGTCATTCATTCGTCAAATTTGCTATTTAAGTTGGTGAAATCTGTTAATCTTTATTTCATACCTGCCGAGTAAAAAACCTAACACATTAAAAAATAATGACTTTTGTCACTTGGCAATGTACTTGCAAACTCTCATTATAACACTGCTGAAGTGAAGGAATTAACTGGTTACATTTTTTACCAAAAATGTTGAAAAATAACCGTTATATTGCCGAAAGCCTAGCAGGATTTTCTCAATAAGTAGTTAGATCGAATTGACTAGATATACAGGTGAATTAGACAACTGAACATATTTTCACCTACACTGTTTTAAAGCCATTTGTGAGGGATACCACCGTGAATATGACCGCGATTGCAATAGTAGCTATTTGTGCTTGGGCACTTGTCAGTATTGTCGATAGTGCAAAAGACAAAAGTAGAAAAAAGCTTAACACTAAAGAAGTGGAAGCTTACAAAAAAGAAATTGCTGATTTGAAAGAGCGCGTATCAGTGTTGGAGAAAATTGTGACCGACGAACGCTACGACTTAAAAAAGCAGTTTGCGGACTTAGAAAAAGACCGCGTCGCATAGGTCACCTCAAACTTGTCTCCCCGCCAGCGCGCTAACTTAAACCGCGCGCTAGCTCCCTTCTAACAGTTTGCGCTCTGCCCGCTCCACCCGTCGAGGTTTACCCGCAATCACAAGGACGTCGTGAGCTTGTAAGATAGCGTCCTTATCGGGGTCTTTTACTTCGTTGCCGTCTCGTCTCAACCCTTTGATTGCCACCCGCATTCTAGAGAAATCTATATCTTTGATTGCTTTTCCGATACACGATGCATGTTCAGACAGCACAACCGCGTGAATAAATTCTAGTTTATCTTCTGTGCCATAGGTGATTTCAGTGGTTTCTCCTGGATAAAAGCCGTGCATGTGATCGTAACGGCCTTTCCTTTCCGCTCGAACGCGCTTTAAAATACGTGACATGGGAACACCGGCATAATGCAGTACTTGAGAAACTAACATCAAACTTCCTTCCTGAAGTTCCGGAACCACTTGATTAGCGCCAGCGGTATACAAACTATCAAGTTGGTAATCTCGCTTCGTTCTTACCATAACATCGGTCGTCTCGGTAATGCTTCTTGTTTGGGTGATAACTTGCTTCGCTTTATCGACTTGATCAAAGGTAACCAATACGAGTTTGGCGCTTTCTATATTGGCATTAAGCAAAATATCTTTTTGACTAGCGTCACCGAAAATAACGGGCTCCCCAGCGTTTCGACTCTCGTGTACCCTCACAGGATCCATATCAATGGCGACAAAGTGAATACCTTCCATTTTCAGCATTCTCGCCACCGACTGCCCTACTCGACCAAACCCACATATCACCACATGGTTAGTGAGTTGAGCGCCCGCACTGTGACTTATATTATCGTCAAAAGATAAATCGTTATTAACGATGCGTTTAGCAATGGTGACACTATTGTTCATTAGCCAAGGTGTTAGTGCCATACTGATTACGCCCATACTCACGATGAGAGACGATTGTTCTGATGTGAGTACACCATGTGTAGTGGCGAGTGCTGCAATAACAAAACTAAACTCTCCGATCTGACATAGCTTAACGCCTGCTGACCATCCATCTATGGCGTCTGTTTTAACCAATAAAGAAGCGACTCTTACGAGTACCACTTTGGTTATCATAAGTGCAAATACACCGAAAACAATTTCAAACAAACTGTCCCATAGTACGGTTAGCTCTAACTGCATTCCCACTGTCACAAAGAACAGCCCCATCAATATGTCTCTAAAAGGGCGTATATCAGCTTCGAGCTGGTATTTGTACTGGCTCTCTCCGAGCATCATGCCCGCCAAAAATGCGCCCAATGCCATAGATAGCCCGAAATAATAGGTTAACCCTCCTGCCAACAATGCTATGAGAATAGTGGTCAGAACAAACAGCTCGTCTGTTCTGGTTCTCGCTATTTCTCTAAATACCCAAGGAAGTAACCACTTACCTACAGACATTAAAAATGCAATGACGAAAACGCCTTTGAGTAGCGCTTCACCGAGGGCAAGCGCAATGCTTACTTCACCGGTCTGAGCTAGGAGAGGAATGGCAATTAAAAATGGAACAACCGCTAAATCTTGAAAAAGTAAGATACTGACAGCGAGCTGCGTGCGACGGTTATTGAGGATCCCCATTTCTGTGGCTTGTTTAATGACAATCGCCGTAGAGCTAAGAGCGAGAGTACCACCTATGATTATTGAAGCGCTCATTGAAATACCGAAAAATAAGGGGATGCAGGTAAAGACAGCGGTAGTGAACACCATTTGCCCTAAACCTACTCCAAATACTAAAGAGCGCATGGCGAGTAATTTAGGTAGGGAGAATTCTAGCCCCAAGGAAAAAAGCAGAAAAACGATGCCGATTTCGGCCAAAAGGTGCATTTCCTCTGGGTGTGCGAAAACCGAAAGGATCTGCGGTCCAGCCAAAATGCCAGCAAAAAGGTAGGCAAGAATAGGAGGGAGGTGAACACGTTTAAATAAAGCGACAGCGCATACAGATATAAACATCAGTATCACAACATTTAAAAAGCTTGTTCCCACATTACCTCCGAAAATTTAATGAATATGCTATGCAATATCGCTACAGATTTTTGCGGCTTTAGTATCGAGTAACTATCGTATACCCAATGATAAATCTAACCCTATGTGTGTATTGTTGTAGGCCGTCAAAAAAGCCACGTAAGATTAATATCCTCACATTTATAATAAAAATCAAACTGCTTGCCTTTATTGGCACTTGTTTTGCAAAAACCTTTAGTACAAATGCAGATTCGGCAAGTTTTGCCATTGTGACCGCCATAAAACCTTTCAAAAATTGAAAGCTAGGCCACAGGAACGTCAGGGCTTTGACGTTTGTTTCTTTGCATATCAACGCATTTTGTATAGGGGCACTACTGTGGATTTTTCAACCTCGGTCTACGATAGCACACAACACAATAGCTTTTATCCTGCTGAGAGCACTGCAAGTTCACTTACATTTAGTGAACTATCAGGCTTTGTCACACAGATACTTTCCACTCTTGAACTTCAAGAGTTAGGTGGCGTGTATTTCCAGCAGCTTAATATGCTGCTGCCAGTCATCGGGTTTAGCCTATCTGATTTTGACTCCCGCTGGATTTATGGCAATGCGAAGATATCGTCAACGCTGATTGATTTGCCTTTGCAAGGTGCCAACACTATCAATGGCGAACAAGCCCACGCGTATTATTACATTAGTTCACCATTGTCGTTATCGCAACGGGAAGCGCTTTTCCAACTCCATGATTTATTTGGAAAACAGGTTAAACACGCGCTAACTCTTGCGCAAGTTCAGCAGATGGCGACAAAAGATGCGTTAACAGGTTTAGGCAACCGAGCAGGATTTGAGCAATCTATGACAAGACAGCTGGGCTGGGCCCAAAGGCACGATGAACCCTTTGCTCTTTTAGTTATAGATTTAGACAATTTCAAGTACGTTAACGACAACTTCGGGCACGGCGAAGGTGACAAAGTTCTGGCGCATGTGGCATCACACCTATCGAGAATGCTGCGCGACGAAGATGAAGCATTCCGCTATGGCGGCGACGAATTCTGTTGCTTGTTAGATTGCCAAACACAGCTTCAGCTTGCCTGTGCTGCACAGCGTATACAATCGAGCATAAACAGCTCTAGTTATTTGGCAGGCTTAGAAGTATCGACAAGTTTAGGCGGTGCTATCTACCGAGACGGTGATACAGTCAGCAGCATTTTCGACCGCGCAGACAACGCGTTGTATCGCGTCAAAAATTCAGGAAAAAATAGCTATCAAGCGGCATAGATGTTTGAGTCAATACCAATCCGCATAGAGAGGCAAAATACTGCCGCCTTCGCCTCTTTCTCTTTCCCAGTATACCAGTCTGAGGCCCCCAAGCTTCTGTGCTTTAGCTTGATTATTGCCGCAGCTTGGTATGCAATAAATGCTGACTTAAACGCTCCTATCAAAGCACCATTAGCGAAAACAGCTTTTTTAGTTGGTGTCGTTTAACGTGTTAACTAAAATGTCTTAGTCTGATTTGAAAGACACATGGATACGCTGATCTCTGGGTTGTAAATAAACACATTCCCCATTAACAATTACCGCAATAGGTTGCCTATTTAGGTAAATAACCGGCGCGCCATTTCGCTCCCATCGCGGAATACGCCACACCTTGAACCATTCCTTCAATGGTTTAGATACACTAGCGTGCTCAGGCTTAATGCGAAGGTTACGAGCATTGGTTTGAAACGTAACCATGTCGTCCTCTTTTGGCTGAGTTAAAAGAACGGTTACCGACCCGTTAAGCCAAGGAAGATGATTGTCAGTATTGAGATTTAATGTGCCATCTGCGTCAGGTTCATGTGTTGTATTTGCGACCCAATAGAGGTCTTTGTCAAACCGAATCACCTTTCCCCACTTGAAGTTAACTTCAGGCGTCGCATCATGCTTCGCGTTTAACATCGATAGTACTTGGTCAGCTTGTGCTTTAGACGGTGACAGTTGGCGTTGTGCATTAAACCAGGCACGTATAACCATGGCTTGCCAAGGTGGTGACAAAGAAGCGAGTTTTTGACCGTCTAGCCTTAACTCTGTGCGCTTACAATCCTCATAAAATGACTGGGCCGAGTCAACCACAAGCGCGCTCTGCTCTGCACACAGCGTTGCACTGCGCCCCACTGTCTTAGTCAACTGAGGCCAGCGATTTAATAAATGTGGAATAATCTCGTTTCTTAAAAAGTTTCTGTCAAAACTATTTTGCTGGTTAGATTCATCCTCAACCCACTGCAGCATTTCATCCTCTGCATAGGTGACTATATCAGTCTTCTCTAATGCCAACATGGGACGCATGATGAGCGTTTTGCCTCGGTATTGCATTTCCCCCATCCCTGCTAATCCTTGTGGCCCAGCGCCTCGTTTCAACTGCAGCAAAACGGTTTCAAGCTGATCTTCTGCGTGCTGACCTAGCAGCAATACGCCGCCTATTTGCTCACAAACTTCAAGTAGTGCGTTGTACCTTACTTTCCGCGCCTCGGCTTCTAGACTCTTGCGCGCACCGGTATTCACCTCTACGCGATACAAGTGAAACTGTACATCTTCGAGACGACATTGCAATTCACAATGACGTGCCCAGTTGTCGGCGTTCTCACTCAAACCATGATGTACATGTACCGCATGGACAGGCGCATTAAATTGTTCGCGATACGCGATTACGGCTTGTAACAGAACAGAAGAATCAACACCGCCGCTATAAGCGACAACGAGAGGGGTCTGCAAAGACATGTCAGCTTCGCTTAGAAGGTGCTCTATACGATTAACGACATGTTCGCTTACTGAGAAAATTTGGCGGGACACTTACCGGTATGCCTCTTAATCTTATGGTCTAAAAAAAGCCAAGGGGTTGGTTACCTTTGGTAAACAACCCCTTGATATCATTAACTAAACAGCCCTGCGCTACTAAACGCAGAGGCGAAAAAAGCCTAGCAGTAACCGAAGGACATTAAACGGGCGTAACGCTCTTCCATTAATTTGGTTTTATCTAGCTCTTTTAGCTGACTAAGCTGCTGTTTAATAACAGCTTTAAGGTTAGCCGCCATACTATTGTGATCGCGGTGCGCGCCACCTAACGGCTCTTCAACAATACTGTTAATTAACCCAAGCTCTTTAATTTGTGGCGCACTTACGCCCATTGCTTCAGCAGCCAAAGGGGCTTTTTCTGCACTTTTCCACAAAATAGAGGCACAGCCTTCCGGCGAAATAACCGAGTAGGTCGAGTATTGAAGCATATTAACGCGATCGCCTACACCAATTGCTAGTGCACCACCTGAGCCACCTTCGCCAATCACGGTACATACGATTGGAACAGTAAGCTCTGCCATTTCAAACAGGTTTTTCGCAATGGCTTCACTTTGACCACGCTCTTCAGCACCGACACCCGGGTATGCCCCTGGCGTGTCGATGAAGGTAATGATAGGCATGTTAAAGCGCTCAGCCATTTTCATGAGACGCAATGCCTTGCGGTAACCTTCAGGTTTAGGCATACCGAAGTTACGCTTAATTTTTTCGTTAGTGTCGCGCCCTTTTTGGTGACCAATAATCATCACCGGTTGGTCGTCTAACATTGCTGGGCCGCCCACAATAGCTTTGTCATCTGCAAACGCACGGTCACCAGCAAGCTCGTCGAATTCGGTAAAAATACGCGGAATATAATCAAGGGTGTACGGACGCATCGGGTGACGTGCTAGTTGTGAAACCTGCCATGCGCCAAGATCAGAGAAGATTTTCTTAGTTAGCTCCGCGCTTTTTCCACGAAGCTTGTTAATCTCTTCTTCAATCCCAACGTCAAACTCGCCACCTTGATTTACCAACCTAAGCTCTTCAATTTTTGCTTCTAGTTCGGCTATTGGCTGTTCAAAGTCCAAAAACTGTATACTCATTTCATGTCCTATTCGTACTACGCTCGTTTATACAAACGCGAGATGTCCAATCTAACGAACTCTTACCCTTAATGGTAGAGAATTGATACGGCTTTGTCTCCCAAACATTGTTTGAGATCGTGTAAAAGTTGGTCTTCAGGGGTAACGTACCATCTTGCACCACACGCCAAGGTAACTTCAGCGTCCGGATGGGTTACCGCTAACTGAACAGGACAACTTCCACCATTAAATGCCTGCAGGATAGATTGCATCTGACTCATTTTCTTTGGTTCAAGCAACTGGGTATCAATATTAAGCGCCAGTGCTCTCGCGTTTTTCTCTCGTGCTTGAACAATGTCCATTACATCACGGGCGGTGATTGTATTGCCCCCAGAGAAATCATCAAAGCTGACCTGTCCCTTTATTAGCAATATTCTGTCAGTTTCTAACACGCTTTCGAACTGTTCGTACATATCGGGGAAGAAACGTACATCTATTCTGGCACTCTTATCATCAAGTGTCACTATCGCCCAACGACGCCCTCGTTTGTTCGTCATAACACGAACGCCAAGTACTAAACCAACCGCGCTAGCCATTTGATCTTTATTAGTCGGTTTTAAATCAACTAAGCGACCATCGGTGTAATAACGTAATTCTTCCGCATACTGATTTATGGGGTGGCCCGTCAAGTAGAGCCCTAAGGTATCTTTTTCACCTTCTAGCCACACTTTTTCTGGCCACTGCGGTACATCTGCAAAGGCTTGTTTAACCTCGTCGGGTTCAGTAGTTAAAAGCCCAAACATGTCTGATTGACCAAACGACTCCGCCTTAGCATGCTGTCCCGCGGCGGCAAGGGCATCAGGTAAAGTAGCCATCAATGTAGCGCGATGTGGACCTAAGTTGTCCATAGCGCCTGCAAGCACTAACTTTTCTAACACCCGTTTATTAACGCGCTTAATATCAACCTTCGCACAAAAATCAAAAAGATCTTTAAATGCACCTTGGGTTTCGCGCGCTTCGATAATGGCTTCAATAGGACCTTCACCTACCCCTTTAATTGCACCAATACCGTAGACAATGCGGCCTTCGCTATCGACGGTAAATTTGTATTTACCCGCGTTCAAATCTGGCGGCAGTATTTCAATGCCCATGCGCTCGCATTCATCCACAAGCGTCACGATTTTATCGGTGTTATCCATATCCGCCGACATTACCGCAGCCATGAATTCCGCAGGATAATGCACTTTCAGCCAAAGGGTTTGGTAAGACACCAACGCATAAGCGGCTGAGTGAGATTTGTTAAATCCGTAACCTGCGAACTTTTCTACCAAGTCGAAGATTTTCATCGCAAGATCAGGGTCAATGTTATTGCCCTTGGCGCCTTCAGCAAAGGTACCGCGCTGCTTAGCCATCTCTTCCGGCTTTTTCTTACCCATTGCACGGCGCAGCAAGTCAGCACCGCCCAGTGAGTAGCCCGCCATTTCCTGAGCAATCTGCATTACTTGTTCTTGATACAATATTATACCGTAGGTAGGCTCAAGAATTTCTTGAAGACACTCGTGTTGATATTCCGCATCGGGGTAAGATATTTCTTCACGACCATGCTTACGGTCAATAAAGTTATCTACCATGCCTGATTGAAGCGGTCCAGGACGGAATAGGGCTACCAATGCGATGATATCTTCAAAACAGTCCGGCTTAAGGCGCTTGATCAGCTCTTTCATGCCTCGAGATTCAAGCTGGAATACCGCCGTTGTCTCGGCGTTTTGAAGAGTTCGAAAACTCTTAGGATCTTCAAGGGGAATAGCGCTGATATCTACATCAACATTCTTGCCTTCCTTGATCATATCTATTGCCCACTGAATGATCGTCAGCGTACGAAGACCCAAGAAGTCGAATTTAACAAGCCCTGCTGTTTCAACGTCGTTTTTGTCGAATTGGGTTACTGGGTTCTTACCTTCATCGTCACAATATAGCGGCGAAAAATCTGTGATTGTCGTTGGCGCAATAACAACGCCACCGGCGTGTTTACCCGCATTACGGGTTACCCCTTCAAGAATACGGGCCATATCAATGAGGTCTTTAACTTCCTCATCACTTTCATAAACTTCTGGTAGTTGTGGCTCAGCTTTAAACGCCTTTTCAAGCGTCATGCCCGGATCTGGTGGAATAAGCTTTGAAATTCTATCTACAAAACCATAAGGATGACCAAGTACACGGCCTACGTCGCGCACAACCGCTTTTGCCGCCATTGTACCGAATGTAATAATCTGCGATACCGCCTGACGCCCGTAAAGTTCAGCAACGTGGTCGATTACCTCGTCTCGTCTATCCATACAGAAGTCGACGTCGAAGTCGGGCATAGATACACGCTCTGGGTTCAAGAAACGTTCGAATAGCAAGTCGAATTCAAGCGGGTCTAGGTCGGTAATTTTAAGGGCATAAGCTACCAGTGAACCCGCACCGGAACCACGCCCAGGCCCTACCGGAATACCGTTATCTTTACTCCACTGAATGAACTCCATAACGATAAGGAAGTAGCCTGGGAAACCCATTTGGTTGATAACTTCTAGCTCAATGCGAAGTCTGTCATCGTACTCAGGGCGCTTGGCTTTGCGCTCTTCTTCATCAGGAAAAAGAAACACTAACCGTTCTTCGAGCCCTTCTTCAGACACCTTAACCAAGAAGTCTTCGGTGGTCATGCCACCTGTTGGAAACTGAGGTAAGAAATACTCGTTTAAGCGAACCGTGACATTACAGCGTTTAGCAATCTCAACCGTGTTTTCAATGGCTTCTGGAATATCGGCAAATAGCTCAACCATTTCTTCACTTGTGCGAAGGTACTGCTGGTCGCTATAGCGCTTAGGGCGGCGATTATCATCTAACGTATAACCGTCATGGATACACACACGAATTTCATGTGCGTCAAAGCCTTCTTGGTCAATAAAGCACACTTCATTAGTGGCAACGACAGGCATACCGCGCTGCTCAGCAAGCTCTACCGCACGGTGCAAATAATCTTCTTCACCCTGCCTACCTGTTCGAATAAGTTCTAAATAAAAGCGATCAGGAAAGTGAGTTTGATAGAAATCGACAGCGCTGTCTAAAAGCTTGGGATTGTTTTTCGTTAAACCTACGCCCACATCGCCATGCTGAGCACCGGAGAGGATAATAACCCCTTCGCTATGCTCAATAAGCCACTCTTGATCAATCACCGCGCGATGAGCCAAATGCCCCCGAAGATAGGCTTTAGATATAAGAACCGTGATATTCTTATACCCTTCGTTATTCATTGCCAATAAGGTGAGTCTGAATGGCTCATCGCCAAACGTTTCGTTAGTTACCCAAAAATCTGTACCAATGATCGGCTTAATGCCTAGGTTATGTGCTTCGGAGTAAAACTTTACCAAGCCACACATATTCATTTGGTCGGTTATCGCCACCGCGGGCATCTCAAGCTCGGCAACCTTCCCCAATATAGGCTTAACTTTATTTAAGCCGTCCATCATCGAATAATCGCTGTGAACACGTAAATGAATAAATGGCGATGACATGGTGTTATTTCTCTTCAAGTAACGCTTTAACGGGCTTAAAGCTTTTACGATAGCAATCTAAAATGCCATATTCAGCAATGGCTTCAAAGTGAGCTTTGGTTGGGTAGCCTTTGTGCCCTGCAAAATTGTACTGTGGATAGGCTTCATGGAGCGAAATCATGTCGTTATCGCGTTCTACTTTAGCGATAATAGAAGCTGCTGAAATTTCAGCATGAAGGCTATCTCCTTTTACGACAGCCTCAGACTCATAATTCCAAGCGGGCACGCGGTTTCCATCTACGCGCACAAAATCCGGCCTCACAGATAAGCCTTCAACTGCACGGACCATCGCTAACATTGTCGCTTGAAGAATATTGAGTTTATCGATCTCTTCTGGACTGGCTCTACCAATATTCCAATAGAGCGCTTTCTCACGAATTTCTTGAGCGAGCGCTACCCGTTTCTTCTCGCTGAGCTTTTTAGAATCAGTGAGACCTTCAATTGGATTCTCTGGGTCGAGAATAACCGCGGCAGTGACCACATCACCTACCAGTGGTCCGCGCCCCACTTCATCAACACCGGCAATTAACTTATGCAAACAATTCCTCCACGACAGCTTTTGCTGCTGTTTTATCAGCATTGCATTTTAGCGTATGGTGGAGGTCGGTGAAACGGGAAATAAGGGCTGAATTGTCACTTTCGAAGAAGTTGAGTAACTGATTGCTCATATTCTCTGCATTGACATCATCTTGGAGTAATTCAGGAATAATCGCTTCATTAGCTAATAGATTTGGCAACGTGAAAAACGGCGCTTTATATAAACGCTGCATTATTTTGTAAGTGAGCGGTGCAAGTAAATAAGCGGCTACCATTGGGCGCTTACACAACATAGCCTCTAACGTAGCCGTACCTGAAGCAAGCAAAATAACATCACTTGCGATCATCGCATCACGGGAAGTACCTTGTGTTACGTGAATAGGTAAACGCTCCTCTGCGTTATTGGCTGCAAGCAATAGTGATTTTATCTGCGCAAAACGATGCTCGTTTGCAGCGGGAATAAGAAACTGAATATCACTACGCTTCGCATGGATAGTTTCAATGGTTTCTAAAAACACCGGAAGTAGCGTATCCACTTCACCACGACGGGAGCCGGGAAGCACAGCTAGAACTGGCGCAGCTTCGTCTACACCAAGCGTCTTTCTTGCCGCCTTTTGGTCTGGTTCTATGGCAACAGCATCAGCCATTGTGTGCCCCACAAAGGTGTAGGGAACATTATATTTGTCGTAAACCTGCTGTTCGAAAGGAAATAAACCCAATACGCGATTAGCCGCTTTCGCTATCTTGTGAATCCTTTTCTCACGCCACGCCCACACCGTAGGACTTACATAGTGCATGGTTTTGATACCGCGGGCTTTGAGGGCTTTCTCTACTCTCAAATTAAAATCAGGCGCATCAATTCCCACAAAAATATCTGGTGGGTTTTGTGCAAAGTGAGCGAGAAGCTGTTTTTTGACTTTTAAAATAGCAGGTAAATGAGAGAGGACTTCAACAAGCCCCATTACTGATAAGGTTTCCATGTCGAAAAGACTATGGAAACCTGCTTCTATCATGTTTGGACCGCCAATACCCTCGATGATAGCATCAGGATATTGACGTTTTAGTTCTGCAACCATTCCAGCGGCAAGCACATCACCAGAGGGCTCTCCGGCAACCATGCCGATACGAATTGGCTTAGACATAATTAGCGAATGATGCCTCGCTTAGCGTCTTGCAAAAACTTAACCATTAATGCCACACCATCAAATTTATCAGCAGGCTCGGCAAGCTTTTCAATCGCTTCATCAATGGTATTTCCTTCGCGATAAATAGCTTTATAAGCACGCTTTATCTCAAGTACCTCTTCTTTCGAAAAGCCTCTACGCTTAAGGCCTTCAGAGTTTATTCCTTGAGGAATGTTCTTTTGCCCACTTACCATCACAAAAGGAGGAACATCTCTTAAAATGATACCGCCGGCACCTAAGAAGGCGTGTGCACCAATCTTGCAAAATTGGTGAATGCCTGTAGCGCCGCCAACAATAACAAAATCGTCGATGTGAACGTGCCCTGCCACTGCTACATTATTGGCGATAATAATATCGTCACCTAGCACGCAGTCATGGGCGATATGTGCGTTAGCCATAAACAGACCACGAGAACCAATGATGGTAATACTGTTATCTTGGATAGTGCCTCGGTGAACAGTTACGCCTTCACGAAATTCGTTGTCGTCACCGATAACAAGCTCAGTAGGCTCGCCCGCATACTTTTTATCTTGGCAGTCTTCACCGATTGAAGAAAACTGATAAAACTTATTATTTTTACCGATACGCGTAGGGCCGCGTACCACCACATGTGATTTCAGAATACACCCATCACCAATGGTGACGTTGTCGTCAACCACGCAAAAGGGACCAATGGTGACATTCTCACCAATCGTTGCACTTTCTGAAATTACCGCAGTAGGATGGATCACGTTACGCTATCTCTCTCATCGCACACATAAACTCTGCACAGCAAGCAATGTCGCCGTCGACACTTGCAGTACCTTTAAATTTCCAAATCCCTCTGCGCTCTTTAACCAGAGCAACATCAAACTCAAGCTTGTCTCCAGGAACAACTGGACGCTTAAAGCGTGCATTGTCGATCCCTGCATACAAGTATAACTTATCATTATTACCCATGGTCTTGAATCCTAAAACACCGGCGGCTTGGGCCATGGCTTCTAAGATAAGGACGCCTGGGAATATAGGCTGCCCAGGGAAATGCCCAGTGAAACAAGGCTCATTAATAGTAATATTTTTATAAGCCTTTACAGACTCACCCAGAACATAGTCTGTTACACGATCAACAAGCAAAAATGGATACCTATGTGGAAGTAACTCCAAAATTTCTTGAATTTCGATGGTATTGAGTGAATTGGCCAAAAACTTTCTCCTGTATACAAGCATGACCCATGACTATTTCATACCAATGCGGATAATTGATTGGTATTTGGTCAAACTCGCCGTAAAAACTAAAAACGGCGGCAACCATACGCTGTTAAGCGCAAAAAACAAATCAGACCAACACCTTTCGGAAATTGGCCTGATATATTTCACGACTGTTTCAAACCGTCGATTAGTTAGCTTTGCTAACCTGCTGAAGTACTTGCTCAGATAAGTCGTGCTCTTCTTTTGCAAATGCAACTGCGCCAGAGTTAAGCACTAGGTCGTAACCTTGCTTTGCTGCTACAGAGTCAATAGCCTGTTTGATAAGGCCAAGAAGCTTATTGCGTTCTTCGTTGCTACGACGTTGGATATTCTGCTGTAAAGGCTGACCTTTTTTAGAAAGCTCTTCACGAACTGACAAGATTTTTTGTTCAAGTTCTTTCTTTTCGGTATCGCTCATCGTCGCCGCATCGCGTTGAAGACGCTCCGCGTAAAACTGACCGTCACGCTGAAGTTGATTCACTTCTTCAAGCTGATCTTTAAACTCAGCTTGAATAGCGTTTTGTATTTCAGCAGCTTGAGGCATTGCTTGGAAAATACCTTGAACGTCTACTACAGCGACTTTCTGTTCAGCCATTACAGACGTACTTACTAAAGCGCTACCCAACATTGCTCCTGCAACGATATGTTTAACCAACTGTTTCAAAGGGAACTCCTTTTGTAAATCTTGTTATAGAGCGCGATTATTACACGCTCGCTTTAATGTTTTAGAAAGTTTGACCGATATTGAAAGTGAAGAATCTTGCATCGTCACCATCACGTTGCTGTATCGCTTTCGAGAAGCTGAATACCATCGGCCCCATTGGAGATATCCACTGAACCGATATACCTGCCGAGCTACGATACAGACTCCAGTCAGAATAGTCTAATAGCTCGCCTCTCTGTGTTGCGGCCACTTGAAACTGACTGTAATAGTCATAATCGAACTCAGTATCCCATACGTTACCTACATCCACAAACAAACTTGTGCGAACAGAGTTATCCATATCTTCTTCTACAAATGGCGTTGGAACTATGAGCTCAACACCACCGAGTGCCATGGCGTTTCCACCTAAGCTTCGCGTAGACCAAGATAATTGTGCATCTGTTGGATCGCCTGGGAAAGCTTCACCGTCTGGCCCCACGATACTACCCGCGTTTCCAAGGAATACCCCCCTTGGGCCCACTGTATTGTTCTCGAATCCACGCAGTGAATCCGCACCACCTGCCGTAAAGTTCTCAGTAAACGGTAGTATTTGCTCGTTGCCGTTTATATCGCCATAACCGTTACCATACCCTAGACGCATACGCGCCAAGAATGACCAACGCTGGTTGCGCGATAGTGGGAAGTACCACTTACCATCGAATACGGTTTTAAAGTAATTAACGTCTGAGTTAGGCGTAGTAATACTAACAGAGGCACGCTGTGATGAGCCCGCTGTTGGGAATAACCCCCGGTTTAATGTACTTCTACTCCAGCTTACGCTAGCTAAATAACTGTCGTACTTAATAGCAGCATCAGGGTCTTCACCGTTGGTAAACTGATTGTAGAACTGCTCAGTCTGTTCATAATAACCACGGTTGAACAACTCAACATTACTGTAAGTCAATCCAAAGTTTATACGGTTAAATTCGTTGATAGGGTAACCTACGTTCGCGCCGATAGACCACCGTTTCGAGTTATATTGAATAACGTTGAAGTCAGAGCCATCAAATTCACTGTAGCCTAAACTTCCGCCCAAACTAATGCCGTCAATAGTAAAATAAGGGTCGTTGTAAGTTATTTGCGCGCTTCGCTGATACGACACTGTGCTAAGGTTAAGACCAATACGCTTACCCGTACCCAAGAAGTTATCCTGTTGGATACCCGCTTGTAAGCTGAGTTTTGTTCTGTCGCCGTAGCCGATACCGGCATTGAACGAGCCAGAAGGCTGTTCTTTAACGTTGAAATTAACATCAACTTTATCTTCAGAGCCCGGGATTCGAACTGTTTCAAACTCTACATCTTCCATGTAGGTAAGACGAGAAAGCTGGTTTTTAGAAGATTCAAGTAGGTTATTAGATAACCACGTACCTTCCATTTGGCTTACGTTCTGACGCAACACGCTATCAGCGGTTACAACGTTACCGTTGAACTTGATGCGATTTACGTAAATACGCTTACCTGGGTCAACTGACAACGTCAGTTTTACCGTTTTGTCATCATCGTTAATTTCAGGAACGGTAGTCACTGTTGGATAAGCATAACCAAATCGCCCTAAGTACTTACTAATGAACTCTTCTGTATAGGTAACTTCTGCTTGGTTATAAAGTTCGCCAGTAGTGAGGGGAAGCACCCTTTCGATGTACTCTTCGTGGCCCAGCACATCACCCACTAGTTCAACTTCAGAGATAGTGTATTGCTCACCCTCAGACACATTCATCGCAATGTAGATACCAGATTTTTCTGGCGTCATTGATACTTGTGTAGAGTCTACGTTAAAGCGAAGGTAGCCGCGATTCAGATAATGGTTACGAAGCGTTTCCATATCGCCTTGCAACGTTTGCTGCTGATAGCGAGTTTCAGATAAGAAGTCCCACCATGGCGTATCATATTGCAGTTCGAAAGCTTCCATCAGCTCTTCGTCTGAGAAAATTTCGTTACCGACGATATTTATTTGTTCGATTTCAGCAGCATCGCCTTCTTCAAACAATAACTTTAAGTCTACCCGGTTACGCGGTAAAGGCGTAATGATGGCGGTCACATCAGCGTTATATTTGCCGATGCTGTAAAAGAAATCTTTTAAGCCGTTCTCAATTGAGGTCAATACTGTCTTATCAAGCGGCTCACCGATACGAACGCCATTACCGTCCAAACTTTCTTGAAGCTGCTCATCTTTAATATCATCGTTGCCTTCAAAAATGATATTACTGATCGTTGGACGTTCAGCAACACGCACAACTAGCGTATTACCATCACGAAGAATTTCAACGTTTTCAAAGTGAGTTGAAGAGTATAACGAGCGAATAAGCTGCGTTACCCTAAATGTATTGAGCTCGTCGCCAACCTGAACGGGCAAGTAGGTTAAGGCTGCACCTAGTGCAACACGTTGCAAACCTTCAACGCGAATGTCTTCAACGACAAATTCACTGTTTTGCGCCGCAGCGTTGGCGAAGCTAGCACTGGAAAGAATGGCTCCGGCTGCTACTAACTGTTTTAACTTCATCTATTTTTCTTTTCCTGGCCGCGTTTTGTATTAGCTGTTTTGTACTTCCTGATTTCCATCAGGTTATGCGAGCGATATCGTTAAAAATTGCGATACCCATTATCATAAACAGAAGCACGCCACCTATTCTGTAACCCCATTCCTGCACGGCTTCAGGCACAGGTTTGCCTGTGATCCACTCCACGATAAAAAACATGAGGTGACCACCGTCAAGCATGGGCAAGGGTAATAAATTTATAATGCCTAAATTCACGCTTATTAAGGCAAGAAAACTCAAGAAGTACGCAAGTCCATACCCAGCACTTGTTCCCGCACCTTGAGCAATTGAGATAGGTCCGCTTAAATTCTTCACCGACACGTCGCCAGTAATGAGCTTCCCTATCATTTCGACACTCAGTGTCATAAGACGCCACGTTTTATCTAACGCCTTCCCAATAGCCTCTATAATGCCATATTGATGCGTAAACACATACCCCTCAGGCCAAGGCTCAAACGTTGGGCTAACGCCTAGATAACCACTTTGCCCTTGTGGTGTATCGCGGCGCGCTATCGTGGCATTTAACGCAAGTGTTTGTCCATCCCTTTCTATTTCGAGCAATATTTGCTCTCCTGGGCTTTCAACAATCTCTTCCACTAAACGTTCCCACGACTGCAGCCTATTACCGTTAAGCGCTAACAGTTTATCACCAGGCTGCAACCCAGCCTGTTGTGCTGCACTTCCCTCACCGACAAAGCCAACGGTTAATGTTGCATCAGGGCGGTAAGGGGTTAGCCCTAAGCTGCTTAAAGGAGACTCGCGATCTGGGTCAAAGTTCCAAGCATTCAGCGTAAAACTCAGTTCTTTTTCAACATTTGATGGATTTTTAACCGTAACACTGGCTTTTTCAGCGCCGATATTTGAGACAATTTCTAAATTAACCGCTTCCCAATCTGGTGTAATTCTATCGCCTACCTTGATAATTTCATCGCCTGGCTTAACGCCTGCGATAGCTGCAATACTATTGGGTTCGATGGTTTTGACCACAGGTTTCACGGTATCTAGTCCAACTAAATACATTACCCATAACGCGAAAAAGGCAAATATAAAGTTGACCCCAGGTCCAGCCGCAATCACCGCCATGCGCTGCAATACCGGTTTATTATTAAAGGCCTTGTCTGCTAGTTCAGGTGGTACATCGTCAATACGTCCGTCAAGCATGCGAACGTATCCACCAAGCGGGATCATAGCAATGACATACTCTGTGCCAGATTTGCTTAACTTACGCCAAATTGGCTTTCCAAAACCTATTGAGAAGCGTTCTACCTGTACACCGCATTTACGGGCAACATAGAAGTGCCCCCACTCGTGAACCGCAACTAAAATACCTAAGGCAACAATAAATGCGCCTAGGCTCCATAAAAATGCTAGCACTGAAATTTTCCTCGAATAATCTCGTCAGCTTTCGCTCTCGCCAAACTGTCTTGCTCTACTATTTGCTGTATCGAACTAACCGATACATAGGGCATGGCGTTTAATGTGGCTTCGTTCACTTGAGCGATGTTAGAAAACTGAATCTTTCCTTGAAGAAACGCCTCGACGGCCACTTCATTAGCAGCATTCATCCTTGTCGTCGCACATTGCCCTTCTTTACAAGCATCAATCGCGAGCTTTAAGTTGGGGTAGCGTTCGAAACAAGGAGTTTGAAAACTAAAATTCGCCATATTAGAAAAGTCGAGCGGATCGACTCCCGCCTCTATTCGCTCAGGATGCGCCAATCCATAAGCGATAGGCGTGCGCATGTCAGGGTTGCCCATTTGCGCGATAACCGAGCCGTCAACGTATTGCACCATAGAGTGAATAATACTTTGTGGGTGAATAACCACATCGATGTCTCCGGCTCCCGCACCAAACAGCCAACAAGCTTCAATAAACTCAAGACCTTTGTTCATCATGGTTGCCGAATCGATGGTTATTTTCCTGCCCATAGACCAATTTGGGTGAGTGCTCGCTTCATCGATAGTGATTGAAGAAAAACTACTTAAAGGTCTTTCTCTGAAAGGACCGCCTGAGCCCGTTAGCAGTATTTTATGAATGCCGGATGCCGCAAAATTACCGTACTCATAATCGTGCGGAAGGCATTGAAAAATGGCGTTATGCTCACTATCAATTGGAAGAATTTTGGCACCGCTTTGATTAGCCGCATCAATAAAAAGTGCCCCCGACATAACGAGCGCTTCTTTATTTGCAAGTAAAACCCGTTTACCAGCCTTTACTGCTGCTAATGTAGGAAGAAGACCTGCTGCGCCAACAATTGCAGCCATCACTGCATCAACTTCCGGCGCGCTTGACACCTCTTCAAGCGCTTGACTTCCCGCTAATATTTCAGCGTCGACACCATATTGAACTGCAAGTTCACAAGCTGCTTGATAATGCGACTCATCAGCGACAACTACATAGCGCGGCGAGCTTTTTTGGGCTTGCTCCATAAGCAATTTAAGCTGTGAATTACCCGTGATAGCAAAAACACGATACTTTTCTGGGTGACGGTTTATAACATCTAACGTATTACAACCAATGGAGCCTGTGGCCCCTAAAACGGTAACTGTTTGCATTACGCCATCCAAGTTACATAGCAAAACGCAAATACGGGAAATGCCGCTGTTAAGCTGTCAATTCTATCAAGTACGCCACCATGCCCAGGAAGAATTTTACCGCTGTCTTTTATACCAGCACAACGCTTTAGCATACTCTCGTTCAAGTCACCTAATGCCGAAACGGCAACCGTAATACCACCTATAGCGAGATGAAGCCAAATGCGAGATGGCTCTACCTGATAGTGGAGTGCCGCAAAAGCAATAATAGCGAACGAAGCAGCAATGCCACCTAATAAGCCTTCTAAACTTTTACCAGGCGACACATTAGGGCGCAGCTTATGGCGACCAAATTTCACACCTACAAAGAATGCACCTATGTCGGCAGCCCATACAATACCGAGTACATAAAAGATAAGCGATGCACCATAGAAAGGGTCAACATCATGCAAACTAGTGCGAAGTGCAACCACAGCCACCCAAGTTGGAATTAATGTCAGCGCGCCAAACAAGGTTCTTACACTGCGGCTGTCTTTCCAAAACTTTGAGTATTTAGGATAGGCAAGCACCATAAACAACGAGGCTATCCACCATAATACAGCCACGGTAAGTATGGCGCGGTACAAACCATGAAGTTGGCCTTGATACCAAATCATACTTGCATCAACAATCAATGAGAGTGCAATGCATATGGCAAAAGCACCCGCCATATAAATGAGCTTCTTAGGGCGTTCACACACGCCCGACATGTTTGCCCATTCATAAGCGCCTATGCCAACCACGCCAGCAATGGCTATTTCGAACCAAAAAATGGGAAGGAAAAGAATAGCGTAAAGCGCCAGTGGCGCTAGGATTAATGCAGTTATTATTCGTTGTTTTAGCATAATTTGCCCTTGGCTTTAGTTACCAGGGCTAGCCTGATAATTGCCTGCATGGTGTTAACCATCGGCTGTGACTACCTGTTCACCGGTTAGACCGAAACGACGTTGGCGCACATTGAAATCGTCTACGGCTAATTGAAATACGTCTTCGTTAAAGTCAGGCCAAAGTACGTCTGTGAAGTACAATTCGGCATAGGCACACTGCCACAGCAGGAAATTACTAATACGGTGCTCGCCGCCAGTGCGAATGAGAAGGTCTAACTCGGGAAGGTTAGCCGTTGAAATATGCGCATTAAATGCGTCTTCATTGATGCTCTCAACATCAAGTTCACCACTTTTCACTTGCATCGCAAGATTTTTAGCAGCATTGACAATGTCCCATCTACCGCCATAGTTTGCAGCGATATTTAAAACTAAGTCTTTGTTGTCTTTAGTCATGTCTTCGGCTTTGCGAATTTTTTCGACTAGCTTAGCATCAAACGCTTCAACATCACCTATGACCTGCAAACGCACACCGTTTTTGTGTAATCGTTTTGCTTCACTATTAAGGACAAGATTAAACAAGTCCATCAATACACTGACTTCTTCCTCAGGACGTTTCCAGTTTTCACTTGAAAACGCGAATAGCGTAAGTGACTCAATACCGTTTTGACGTGCAAAGCGCACAACAGAACGTACAGACTCTACCCCGGCCTTGTGGCCAAAGGTACGAATTTTCCCTTTCTTTTGCGCCCACCGACCGTTGCCATCCATAATGATCGCAACGTGCTTCGGGCCAGCAGTGACTGCCGGCACCTCAGCTTTCGTCGATTTGGCTGCGCTAAAACGCTTTCCAATCATAATACTTACTTAAACTTCCATTAGTTCTTTTTCTTTGTCAGCAAGCATGCTGTCGACTTTCTTAATGAAATCGTTAGTAATAGATTGAATGTTCTCTTCAGCTGCACGGCTTTCATCTTCACTGATCTCTTTTTCTTTAAGAAGATCTTTAATGTCGCCATTAGCGTCACGACGGATGTTACGAATAGCAACACGACCACCTTCAGCTTCGTTGCGAACAACACGAATAAGATCTTTACGGCGCTCTTCTGTAAGTGGAGGAAGTGGAATACGAATTGAACCACCCGCACTCATTGGGTTAAGGCCTAAGTCAGACTGCATGATCGCTTTTTCTACTGCTTGTATAGCACTCTTGTCGAATACAGTAAGCGCTAATGTACGACTGTCTTCAGCAACAACGTTAGCCACTTGCTTGAGCGGCGTGTCTACGCCGTAATAAGGTACCATGATGCCGTCTAGAAGGCTTGGATGCGCACGACCTGTGCGAATTTTGCTGAATTGGCCTTTTAATGCAAGTAGGCTTTTCTCCATGCGCTCTTGCGCATCTAATTCAATTTCATCAATCACGTTTTGTATCCTATTGTTCTTAATTAATCGTTGTCAGCGTGGCGAATTACAGTACCTTCTTTCTCGCCCATCACAACACGCTTTAGGCAACCAGGCTTATTCATGTTGAATACGCGAATAGGTAGGCTGTGATCACGCGCCAAAGTGAACGCAGACAAGTCCATCACTTTAAGTTCTTTTTCTAATACTTCTTGGTAGGTCAGCTCGTCATAAAGCGTTGCTTCTGGGTTTTTCACTGGGTCATCGCTATAGACACCGTCCACTTTAGTCGCCTTTAGTACCGCATCGGCTTCAATTTCGATGCCACGTAAGCAAGCCGCAGAGTCTGTAGTGAAGAAAGGGTTACCCGTTCCGGCAGAGAATATAACAACACGACCTGATTTTAGTAAGCTAATCGCTTCTGCCCAGTTGTACGCATCGCACACGCCATTTAGCGGAATAGCTGACATCATACGAGCATTTACAAATGCTCGGTGAAGCGCGTCACGCATGGCAAGACCATTCATAACGGTTGCCAACATGCCCATGTGATCGCCAACAACACGGTTCATACCCGCTTTCGCTAGCCCTTCACCACGGAACAAGTTACCACCACCGATAACAAGACCAACTTGAACACCAAGTTCAACCAGCTCTTTAATCTCTTGTGCCATTCTATCTAACACTTTAGGGTCTATGCCAAAGCCTTCAGCCCCCATTAGGGCTTCACCACTGAGCTTTAACAGAATGCGTCGGTATGCTGATTTTGGTGTGATACTCATAGTTTGAATTGTCCTCGTAAACCCGGTTTGTCCTATGCCTTTCGGCGCATTATACGCAAAAAAACATAGGACAAATCGCTTTCGTTCTTTAGGCAGGCGCGCACTTGTCTCGCCTAGCTTCACACTTACGCATTGCAATGGCAAGACGAAAGACGTTCAGCTATAAAAAAGCACCTCCTAGGAGGTGCTTTGTAGTTTATCTAACTATTGCGTAATGCAAAAGATAAACACTGAATTATTTCTTAGCAGCGGCCATTTGAGCGGCTACTTCAGCAGCGAAGTCTTCAGTCTTCTTCTCGATACCTTCACCAACTTCGAAACGTACGAAGTTGATTACGTCTGCGCTGTTGTTCTTAAGAAGCTCAGCTACAGAGATTGAAGGATCTTTAACGAAAGGCTGACCAGTCAAGCTCACTTCGCCAGTGAACTTCTTCATGCGGCCTGCAACCATTTTCTCTGCGATATCAGCTGGCTTACCAGACTGGATAGCGATTTCGATTTGGATTTCTTTCTCTTTCTCAACAACTTCTGCTGGAACGTTTTCAGGCTTAACGAACTGCGGGCTTGCAGCTGCAACGTGCATTGCAACGTCTTTCGCTAGCTCTTCGTCGCCGCCAGTAAGGATAGAGATAACACCAATACGGCCGCCGTGTACGTATGCACCAAGCGTATCGCCTTCAACGTTAATTACGCGACGAGGAGAGATGTTTTCGCCAATTTTAGCAACAAGTGCATCTCGAACTTCACTTACTTTAGAACCGTTAAGGTCTGCGTCGTTAAGTGCGTCGATATCGTTGATGTTGTTCGCTGCTGCTACTTCTAGAAGCTCATTACCGAACTTAAGGAAACCTTCGTCACGTGCTACGAAGTCAGTTTCACAGTTAAGTTCAAGCATGGTCGCACGACCACCTTCAACTTTAGTAAGGATAACACCTTCAGCTGCGATACGACCTGCTTTTTTAGCCGCTTTCGCTTGACCTGATTTACGCATATTTTCAATGGCTAACTCAATGTCACCATCGGTTTCAACCAGGGCTTTTTTACAATCCAGCATACCTGCGCCAGTACGTTCGCGCAGTTCTTTAACTAGTGCTGCAGTCACTGCCATTTTTCAATTCCTCAGCATTAAATATAAATTCGTTAGGTAAAAGGGGCGATACCGCCCCTCTCAATACGTTTCGTATTGTAGTCCTGTCATATTATCAAGATATGACAGTCAGCAATCAGAATTACTCTGCCGCTTCTACGAAGTCGTCTTGCTCAGCTTGTACTTCAAGGTTGCTTTCGCGACCTGAGTTAATAGCGTTTGCAGCAGCATCCAAGTAAAGTTGGATAGCGCGGATAGCATCGTCGTTACCAGGGATGATGTAATCAACACCGTCTGGGTTAGAGTTTGTATCAACAACACCAACAACAGGAATACCAAGGTTACGCGCTTCTGTTACAGCAATGTGCTCGTGATCTGCGTCGATAACAAAGATTGCGTCTGGAAGACCGCCCATGTCTTTGATACCGCCAAGGCTGTTTTCAAGCTTGTCCATTTCGCGCTGAAGCATAAGTGCTTCTTTCTTAGTTAGCTTCTCAAACGTACCGTCTTGGCTTTGCTGCTCAAGCTCTTTAAGACGTTTGATTGACTGACGTACTGTTTTCCAGTTAGTCAGCATACCACCTAACCAACGCTTGTTTACGTAGTACTGGTCGCACTTAAGCGCAGCATCTTTAACCGCTTCACCAGCTGCACGCTTGGTACCAACGAAAAGGATTTTACCTTTCTTAGACGCAACACCTGAAAGGTAGTTAAGTGCGTTGTTGAAAAGTGGAACCGTTTTTTCAAGGTTGATGATATGAACTTTGTTACGAGCGCCGAAGATGAAAGGCTTCATCTTTGGGTTCCAGTAACGAGTTTGGTGACCGAAATGCACACCGGCTTTCAGCATGTCACGCATAGAAACATTAGCCATTTTATTTTCCTCTTGGGGTTAGGCCTCCATATACCCCTTGTATCGATTCAGACCAACCTAGATTGAACTGAACACCCCGATACGAAGTGTCGGTATATGTGTGTTTTAATAGAATAAATTTACCCTCTAAAACGGTGCTAAATGCGAGCAGCAAAATGAGCTTTCCGTCAGGGCGCGCGCTTTATATCACAATCTAACCCTAGCCTCAAGTTTTGAGGGTAAAAAGGCAAGGCCAAAATGGTGTAGCTTTATTAAAAGAAGCGCTATAGCGCACACTTTTACATTCGTCAGCGCTATACAAATAAAATCACTTAATTTCAGCATCTTACTAAGAATGACCTGTTTAGTGCTATAATGCGTAGAGAAATAAATTCTTCATCAACACTAGTTTCAAAAGATTTGAGAGGCGCTGTGACAGCTATTATCAAAACCCCAGAAGAAATCGAGAAAATGCGCGTTGCCGGTAAACTGGCTGCCGAGGTTCTCACAATGATAGGGCCTTATGTTAAGAAAGGCGTTACTACTGACGAGTTAAATACAATCTGCCACGATTACATCGTAAACGAGCAGAAGGCCGTGCCAGCACCACTAAATTATGGCCACCCGCCGTTTCCTAAGTCAATTTGCACATCAGTAAATCATTGCATCTGCCATGGAATACCTTCCGACAAAAAATTGAAAGACGGCGACATCATCAATATTGACGTAACTGTTATAAAAGATGGCTACCACGGCGATACATCAAAAATGTTCGTAGTTGGTAAACCCTCAATTCTTGCTGAGCGGCTTATTCGCGTAACTCAAGAATGCTTGTATAAAGCCATAGAACAAGTGAAGCCAGGCATGCGCCTCGGTGATATCGGTCACATCTGCCAAACTCATGCAGAAGCGCATAACTATTCAATTGTTCGAGAATATTGTGGTCACGGTATTGGCGCTAGCTTCCATGAAGAGCCACAGATTGTTCATTACGGCAAACCGGGCACAGGCGATGTATTAGAGCCAGGTATGTGCTTTACTATCGAACCTATGGTAAACGCGGGTAAACGCTATTCAAAAGTGCTGCCAGACCAGTGGACGGTGGTAACTAAAGACAGAAGTTTAAGTGCCCAATGGGAACATACATTGCTTGTAACAGAGACTGGTGTTGAGGTGCTAACACTTAGAGAAGAAGAAGCGTTGGAGCGGGTTATTTCTCATAACTAATAAAATGAACCATAGTCTCTGGTTTTTAATTTAAGCGGCATCGATTTATCGTTGCCGCTTTTTTCAAATAAATACGTGGAACAAATTACTTCAACACCCATCTAGCCTTCTTTATTGTCATGCTACACACCTATAACAAAAAACCATAAATATTCACAATTCAACCTAACTTATGCATTAATTTGCTACTGCGAAGTGCTACCAATTCATGCTATTGTTCGTAGCGTTTAAAAAGAAGTCTAATTCAAAGGTGCATTTTGACGCTGCAATCACTGATAAAGAATATCGACACCATAAACTCTGTGGATGAAATCCCCGCAATTAAGTCTTGCGTGGAGGCCAGTTATACATGGATAACCGAGTCCTTTGACGTAACGCCAGTTAATCAACTCGTTACTGGACGTGCGCAGTTTGTCGATGCGCTTCTTTGTCATCTTTGGCAACTTTACGGTCTCGACACCGTAGACGAACTGTCACTTTGCGCGGTAGGCGGATATGGTCGAGGTCACTTGCAGCCTCACTCAGATATTGACTTACTTATTGTCAGTAGAAAGAAGCTGAAGCCTGAAGTTCAAGAAAAGATTGGTCAATTTATTACCCTATTATGGGACATTAAACTTGATGTGGGCCAGTCCGTCCGGACCATTAAAGAAACCGTTAAGCTAGCAAAAGACGATATTACCATTGCGACCAATTTAGTTGAGAGCCGTTTGCTTTGCGGCAGTGAAACTACCTTTGATAAATTGTGGGATGAAGTTAATGGTAGAAACTCTTGGTCGAGTAAAGCGTTTTTCTCTGCTAAATATGATGAGCAGAAGCGACGTCATGCCAAATTCAACGGCACCGCCTACAACCTTGAGCCAAACATCAAAGAAAACCCCGGATGCTTGCGAGATATTCAGTCGATAGGCTGGGTAGCGAAAAAGCACTTTAAAGAGTATGACGGCTGGAATTTGGTGGGTCACGGGTACTTTACCGAACAAGAGCACAGTGAATTAATCGCTTGTCGTATGCATCTTTGGAAAATGCGTTGCGCACTTCATTTAATTGCTGGTAGAAGCGAAAACCGATTACTTTTTGACTATCAACCCGACGTTGCAAAGATGATGGGTTACGGTGAAGAAGGGAAATCGTCCGTTGAGAAAATGATGCGTGACTTTTTCCGTACGGTAGCGCGTGTATCAGAGTTAAATCAAATGCTGCTTCAACGCTTCAAATACGACATGCTTAATCAAAGCGTTCAAAAAAGCGTTGTAATTAATGAAGACTTTGAGCTTCTCGACAATATGATTTCGCCACGACACGAAACCGTATTTTCATCACCTGAAGCAATTTTAGATTTTTTGAATTTGGTGGCCAATCTACCTGACGTAAAAGGCCTGAGCACCATATGTATTCGTCAATTGCGTAATGCTCACCGCGCGTTTGAAGCTGAGTATTATGTAGAACGCCCGCTGTGCCGTGAAAAATTCATGCGCTTAATGAAACAGCCTGAGTTCTTCGATTTTGCTTGGGACATCATGCATCAGTACGGTATTTTGCAGGCGTATTTACCTGAATGGGATACGATTGTGGGCATGATGCAGTTTGACCTGTTCCACGCCTATACGGTAGATGAACATACCCATAGACTTGTTAAACATGTAAATTACTTTTTCTCGAGAGAGAACAAAGACTTTCCGCGCTGTGGCAGAATTTGCAGAAACCTAGATAAGCCAGAAGTTCTTTATATCGCAGCGATTTTCCACGACATTGCAAAAGGTAGAAATGGCGATCACTCAACGTTAGGCGCACAAGATGTGGCGAAGTTTTGTAAGCAGCACAATGTATCAAGTGACGACGCTGAAATGATCGCATGGTTAGTTGAAAATCATTTGCTTATGTCTGTAGTAGCCCAACGTCGTGACATCTATGACCCTGACGTAATAAGTGAGTTTGCAAGTGCAGTAAGAAGTCATAACCATCTAAACTTGCTTTACACACTTACGCTTGCTGATATCAGAGCAACTAACGACAATTTATGGAACGACTGGAAAGCCTCGCTACTTCGCGAACTTTATCTAATGACACAGAAGGCGTTGGACAATGGCCTGCAGTGTCAGGTAACGCTTAACGAACGCGTTGCCACCCATAAGCATCAAGCGAGACAGATTTTACAGGAACGAGCTATCGACCCTATTTCCATTGATGCATTATGGGCACGCCTTGATGACGACTATTTTGTTCGCTTTAAACCCACGCAAATTGCCTGGCACACCGATGAGATCATAAAGGCGCAGGATGATTGGCTTTCGCCAGAACACGATGGGCTTCTCGTTAAAGCAAACGATAACAGCGCCAAAGGTGGCACTGAGTTGTTTGTTTATGGCAAAGACAGAAAAGCCTTATTTGCTCAAGTCGCTTCTGTTCTTGATAGCCGCAATTGTTCAATTCATGATGCCCACGTAACAGTAACACGTGATGGCTATGTATTTGACAGTATGCTCATTCTTGAAAACGATGGTAGCCGGATAAGTTCCGAGTCTCGTATTTCGTCAATTGAAAATGCTATTTCTGCCCAATTAGAAAAACCGGGGCGCTCACACGAAAACAGGCGCAAATTACCACGACAAATGAAACAATTAGACGTTCCGACTAAGGTTCGTTTTTTCAGTATCAACGACGAAGCCACACTTATTGAGTTAGAAGCCCTAGACGCTCCAGGCATTTTAGCTAAAATTGGGCATGCATTCGTTGATACTAATATGACGCTAAAGCTTGCAAAAATTGCCACCATAGGTGAGCGAGCTGAAGATATTTTTATCGTCAGCAATGACGCTGGCAAAGCATTAACCCAAGAACAACAGGTAAACCTTAAAAAGCGGATCCTGTTTAAACTCGACCAACTTGAAGATATCACAATACCATGAATGAATTGAAAGCCATTATTGAAGACGCCTTCGAAAATCGCGACAACATTAGCCCTTCATCTGCACCTGATGAAGTAAGAGATGCAGTAGCACAAGCTATCGACCTTCTTAACAGCGGTAAAGGCCGTGTTGCGGAAAAGATTGCTGGCGAATGGGTGGTACATCAATGGCTTAAAAAAGCTGTTCTACTTTTCTTCCGCCTTCACAATAACGATGTAATTGAAGGTGCGGAAAGCAAGTTTTATGACAAGGTGCCGCTTAAATACACTAACTACACCGCAGAACAATTTGCAGCAGACGGTGCGCGCATTGTTCCACCTGCCGCTGTACGCACAGGTACGTTCGTAGGTAAAAATGCGGTAGTAATGCCTTCTTATGTTAATATTGGTGCATTCGTAGACGAAGGCACTATGGTAGATACATGGGCGACGGTTGGCTCATGTGCACAAATCGGCAAGAATGTTCACCTCTCCGGCGGTGTAGGTATCGGTGGTGTATTAGAGCCGCTCCAAGCAAACCCTACTATTATCGAAGATAACTGCTTTATCGGTGCACGCTCTGAGATTGTAGAAGGCGTAATTGTTGAAGAAGGCTCAGTAATTTCAATGGGTGTTTACATCGGCCAAAGTACGCGTATATATGACCGCGAAACCGGTGAAATTCATTATGGCCGTGTACCAGCAGGTTCAGTAGTAGTGGCGGGTAACCTGCCAAGCGCCGATGGTAAATACAGTCTTTACGCAGCTATCATCGTGAAGAAAGTAGACGCCAAAACCCGCGCGAAAGTAGGTATCAACGCGCTACTTCGCGGCGTAGAGTAAGTAGTATTCCTGGCTTATCGCTAACGGCTCGGATTAGTTTTAATTAGCCGAGCCACATGCTAATAGAGTCACAAACTAAAAGAGGCGCATAAGCGCCTCTTTCTATTCATAATCAAAAAGCGTCTACTGGTTTAGGCCAGCAATTTATCTTTAATAGCGTTAACCCACTCTACCACATCTTTTTCTGGCTCTAATGTTTCAATCGCGTCAACTTCCAACATATCTGCAACTGCGCTGCCTTGTAGTTCTGTAAGTAGCGCTTGGAATTGTTTACCTGCGCCACAGAAACTCTCTCCGTAGCTGCTGTCGCCTAATGCTGCTACCGCAAATGGCTTTCCGCTCAGCATTGGCGCTTCGTCTTTCAAATCCGAAAAAACGAACTCTAGGTTAGGTGGCACATCACCCTGACCGGTTGTAGACGTAATAATAAGGAGCGCATCTGCATCGGTGAAATCGGCAACCGAAGGGTCACTTTCTAGTGAGCAGTCAACCCCCTGTTCGGCTAAGCTTTCTTCTACCTGCTCGGCCACGTGTTGCGCATTCCCGTATACCGTACCCGCAATAATTTTCAATGTTGCCATTTTTACCTCTTAAACTAATATTCGTTGCCTATAGCGACAGGCTGGAATTCTGACTTCTTTATAGATTCAAACCCTAAACGGTTCCAATTGCGCTACTAATTGTTGCATTCCATGATTCATCTCGCCATTAATGGTTATCCACTTTCCAGTTAGCGGGTGGGAGAATCCCATATGGGTACAACTTAAGGCCAAATTGTTAAAATTAAAGTGCTGTTTAGCAAATTTGTTTTGTTTACCGTCTCCATGGGTCGTATCGCCAATGATCGGATGACGGAGGTGCACCATGTGCCTACGAAGCTGATGCTTTCTTCCTGTACTCGGGGAAAGCTTCACGAGAGAATAACGTGCGCTTTGATACTTACCAACAGGCTCTGGTACTTCGAAATGTGCCACCGACTGATACATTGTTGATGCGGGTTGTGGAGCTTGCTGGGGACGTTTGTGTTTATCAGCAATTTTATCGTAGCGATATTTTAGCGCGTAGTCGATAAACCCAGTGTAATGCACAAAACCGCGAACAATGGCGTGATATGCTTTTACTACTTGCTTATCCATCATTTGCTGACCAAGCTTTGCCGCGATTTCAGAGCTGAAACTAAACACCAACACGCCAGATGTAGGTCTATCGAGGCGATGAGCAGGAAACACGTGCCTTCCAATTTGATCTCTGAGTGTTTGAACCGCAAACACGGTTTCATGTCTGTCTATCGGACTTCTGTGTACAAGTAGACCCGGCGGCTTATTTATAGCGACGATATACTCATCTTGATACAGCACAGGTAGATGCAGAGCGCTAAAGTCGCCTTGTTGATCCTCTTTTTCTTCTGACGTTGTTTTCAAATGGCACCTTGCGTCACTGTCTATAGAATATTGGGGTTGGTTACGCCTATTCATCCAATGTCTCCATTGGCAATATCATCAATTTTTTGCAGTTGATAGAGCGTTCGTTGCTTTGCACTGGATAGATAAACTTCAGCGGCAGGCGCAATTTGCATTGGCGGTAGAGGAGATTCTAGCGACAGCAAAACACGCAATTTAGGAATAAAAATAAAGGCTAACCAACTTTCAAACGTTAAACAGTCTACAGAAAAAGGGACTGTACTCTCCATCGCTCTGTTGAGGTCTTGCTTACTCGGCGTTTTGCTCGGCCAAACCCCCTCTTCTTTCATGGTAGTCTCTAACTGTTCCAGCGCGCATTTAAATGCAATATAACGCATACCTTTTGACTGATTCACTATGTCCCCGCAAAACATGAACGCTTCAATTTTGAGGCGCGCAGTATAGCAGGGGCTTAAGGTGAACATAAGTCAGTGTGGCTTATCGTTGAAATTCTTATGCTGTGATACCATTACCAATGTTTCTTGGCGATATCTCATTGAAGAATGCTCGCCCTGAAACATTTTTATCAAAGCAGTTTTTTGGAACGAGTTATGAGCGCTAACAGTATTAATTCTATCAGTGAGTTTTTGTTACATGCAGGCACTGAATATCTAGTTTTTGATTTAGGTCGCCGCCTTGAACCTACAGATAGTCAAATTTTTCTAGAAATAGAAAACGGCAGCGCCTATGCGCCCTATCCTCGTCAGCAGCATGCTTGGTTTGGCATTGTATTTTGGAATAAAAATGCTTCAGCGCAACATTATATTTGGTTCGTTAAATTGCCGCTTGATGAACAAGGTTTGGTGGTTGCCGCTGCTAGAAATCACTTTCTAGAGATTATTGTTGATGCGCTAGGGCAATCTGTTGCTGAAGATACGGAAAACGCGCAGAAGCTGCCGGATAATCCATATTCCTTTGTTCCCAATCAATCGCAACTCGCTCAGTTCAACGCACTGGTCAAACATACCTTAGCGCAACCGTTAAGTGAAGAAGCACAGAAAGTTGAAGCCTATATTCAAGCTCCGCAACTTGTTGACTGGCAGCAAATCTCAATGCAGAGCGTCGCGGATTTTGCGTATCGCTTCAGTACACATCCCAAAAGAGATACTTTAGAAAATGCGATTAGAAACAACGTATCGCTTTATTCTAATGTATTTCTTGATACGCTAATGGAAATGAGTGAAAGCGTAGCGTTGTCTGAACATTTGTTAGCCATGTATTTAAACGAGATAGATAAGCGTTCCGATATTAATTTAGCAGCGCTAAGGGGCTCGTCAGAAGGGTCCTTTAACGCTCTAATAAATAATAAGCTTCTTGATTTATTAAAAGACGAAAAATCACAAAGACTGGATATTCTTAGCGTAATTGCTGCCCGTCACTTTGAACAAATGGAACCGTTGCTGCTGAGTGCCTTTCTTGAACAAACAGCCAAAGTTGATGAGAAAGAGGGGCATCAAGGTGCTTTATTTGCAGGTTTTTTCTCCGATTTAGTACAAATCCCGAAATTGCGCAGACAAGTGCTGACGCTCTTACATTCAAATGCAAACTCAAACGTTCTCTCAAACGCATTTCAACAACTGTTTGCACAAGCGAGAAAGTAGATGACGTTACTCGAATTAGTAGTGTGGCTGGTTATTGGATTTACAGGCTATCAGTTTTGGCGTATACGCGCTATTTCCGAACGAACAAACACTTATCTAAAACAATACTGCGATAAACACGGTTTGCAATTGTTGAGTGTGGCACGAGCAAGAACCCGATTCTCATTTAAATATGGTAAGCCAGACTGGCACAGCTTATTCAATTTTGAGTTTTCAAGTAATGGCGAGGACAGGTACACCGGCGAAGTTGAATTGATAGGTGTAAGAATTATGCGAACAGAGGTGCCACCACATAGAGTTTAAGCCTTTAAGTCGGAAAGCGGGCACGCTTCCTAATTCTCCAACGAGTTCTCAGGACGGGACATTTTTACAAAAAAAAGGGGAACCTGACGGCTCCCCTTTTTCCTGGAATTTTGAGTATCCTTCTCCGCGATCCTTTGCGACTAAAATCTTCCCGATTAAAATCCGTATACGCCCCTTTCCATCTACTCTCGCGCCTTCCTGTGCGAGCTACCCATCCATGCGTAGGTCCCTTCCCTTGCTCCTACATAACTGCACATCCGTTGTACAGTGTTCCTCATCCTGAGGCTGTCCTAGTCAGGCTCCGCTGACATTCCTTTCCTTTATCCATCATATACTGCACATCCTGCTACAGCTTTGCTAATCCTTCAGCATGTCCTTTATTCATCCTTGGTTTGCTCGTCCATGCAAACTCAGTATCCTTTAAAGACATTTCCTCGCCCTTGGCTCCATGCCGACTAGCTCCTTGCTAGCATTTGTCCCTATTCCTTTGCTACATCCTGTCGTGATGTCCTATCACACAAAACATCCTAAATCCTTACTATCCCTTCAATGTCCTTATCGCTGCAGTTTCCTAACTGCTTTCCTTTTCCCTTCTCTCACTATCCTATGAGAATCTTATCCTTAAGTTGTCCTATCGCTTTCCTTACTCAATCCGTGACTCGTCGTGTTTCCTTGTGACGTGTTTATAGTATTCCTTCTAAATATTACCGCCATGTTGAATTACAGCAATTTTAGAAAGTTTTTCTTACTACTTTGGACTAACTATAAGAAAATCCAATAAAATCAATAGCTTTATACTTTTGTCTAATTTTGTATTGATGAATTTAGGTAGGATCACGCACAGAGTTTGTAAGACATATCCTACAAACTCTGTCATAAATTTAACGTTACGAAGATTAAGATGGCCAGAGCGGTTCAAGAAACGAACAAAACGAGGTTGGAAAGGAATCAGGTGCGACGAAACATTACGTCGCCTTTAACATGAGAAAGGCTTAGCTGCCCGACTACCTGATAATTATCGTCGTTAAAAAAAGAACGGTGTTTATCAATGGTAACAAACACTGATACCCCTTCACTCTTTTCATCTTCCTCAACTACGCTATCAATAGCGCCAAGTAATATATGACCAAGACCATGATGTTGGTAATCTGGATGAACCGCAATAAAACTGAGCATGTGGAAGTTATCAGCAGGCACCAGTGACCTGACTTTTTCTTCTTTCTCCAGCATCTGTTTGGTACCAAATAGCCCCGCCGTAAGCAACATTCTTAGTCTCCAGTGCCAGTATCGACCAGAGCCGAATGCTGCGTCAGGCGCTGTTAAGCAAGCAACTGCAATCAGCCTTTCTTCATCAAAAAGCCCAATCATTGGTTGCTCTGCTACCCAAAATGCGTTTAATTCCTCACGAATCGCAGAGCGAAGACGGTTCTCATAACCTTCTTTCTCAGCTTGAAAAATATCTATAAACAAAGGGTCGTCGACATAAGCGTTATAAAGGATAGAGGCGGCGACTTTGAGATCGTCTACGGTTAGGTATATCGCTTTGACAATGTCTTGAAGAGGGGCTAACGCACCATCTATCGCTTCGTTACTCATAGGGGCTCCTCAAACGCAAAGTTTTGTTAGTGGCTTAACCATTACAGTGAAATGAGTTATTGCGATCTTTAAATTAAAAACCTCTATCGACCATTTCACCCGCTCAAACTTTACCCTACGCGAAAACCCCCAAGATGTTAACTTTTTATTAACAAAAAACACTTAACCCAGCACTTGACGCACTGGTTCTAAGAACAATTAGTGCATTAGACCGTAAGCACTATCACCCCATCCAACGAGGTTTCCATCTCTAAATACAAGAGGCGTGCATTCATCTTTCGTTGTAATACCGTCACCCATGGTTTTTTGCGTTCGGTAATAAAGTACACGGTAAGTGCCATCTTGCTTTTCAAACAGTTCATTGAAGTCTGCTACACCCATCTTTCTGAGCACGCTCTCATAGCTTGTCCCCTTCTCAAGATTTGCGATGTGCTTACGATTGTTAAACTCTCTATCTTCCCAATCAGCGCCATAATGACTATCTGAACCTCCGCCAACAGATACAACACATCCCGATAATAGAAGTGAAGAGGCTAAAGCAGCAGAAAGAAGCATAATTTTCATGTGAATTCCTTATTTTTATTTGTGCAGTAATTTACAATTTTGACGCGAGGTTTTGTAAGGTATTAAGTCTGCAACCTGACGCAACATTAAGTTCCAATCCGAAATACCTACAACGTTTCGACACTCGCTAAATGCGTATTAAGTAATTGAAAACAAAGTAAACAAGAATAGGACCAAGATTTTAAGTAATTAATATTTAAAGATTTTAATAAAAATCTATCGTTCCCCACCTTTTGCGGTTAGCGAAATCACTAATTTTTTGGTGAAATTAACCATCTTATCAAGCTAAACTAATCCGCATTCCAACCTACCATTCCTTCATAATGAATAATTCGAACTTACAACAACTTCACGCTCTTTGCCTCCAAATGCATAATGAAGGTAAAACACCCACAGTAGGAATTTTGCGAGCAAAGGCGCCGTATAAAGTGTCAGTAACCGAAGCGATTGAGGCCATTAAACGTTTTAACGCTAACAAACCAGCCGTTGATAGGAATGAAAGTGGTTCGTTACCCCCACAAGTCTCTGAATTACCTTCTAGTGCTATTCGACACCTTTACGAACAAATTGCAATGTTAGAAAAAGAAGTCACTGAGCTAAAGCAGATAGTACAGCAGCTCGTTAACGAAAAGAGATAACGACACGATGGGAGCCTTTATACCAGTCCGCATAGATAGGTATTACCTTGTAATAGGCGTAAGCTGCGCTAGAAACTCAGCTAATGATGGCGCAAGAATTTGTGTTGGCTCTTTACCTACTTGTTCTAGTGCAACTTCACCACTGTCATTTACGACAGTAAGAATAAAATCCTCTTCATCAGTAAGGCCAAAAAATAAGGTTGGAGCTTGCTTTAGCCGCTGCTTCATCAATAAGTGACCAATTAAGTTTTGCTGAAGCCGCTCAAAGTCTTCATGGTTAAATACCTGAAGCAGTTCGCAGTTACCTTGTGGGGCTTTCGCTTTTAAGTTATCGCTGTAATAGACAGTAAAATAACTACAATAATCCGGATGCAGCTTCAACGACATCGCTTCTTCCACATTATCGAAAGAAAGTTTAGGAGTTTGTAACGTTGGCTTCCATCTTACAAAGTCACCGTCTTCTGCCGCCTCTTGATAGCAGGGTGATGGCCAGTCGCTATCGAAAACTATTTTGAGCCCTTCGCTTTTCGCCTCTTCGACATAAGATGATACAAATTTAGTTAATTGTTCTGAAATTGTTAGAGCCATTGTGACGTTACCTGCGTATTTTTGGGGTACACTATACAACTAAACAGTTAAGTCAATATCAAGGCCACGGTACTCGCTATTCGAACTCACAGAGGTTCAGCGCAAATTTCCTTCGCCTTCTAGTAGATATATAAAAGGTTCTTATGTCGACTGACAACCCACCTAAAAAAATTATTATCTCTGCACCTGATAACCTTTCTTTGGGAAAACAGGTTGACTACGAGTTTGAATATAATCCAAGTCTATTGCAGGGAGTGCCGCGCAGCCTTAGCCGTGACACGCTCAATCTAAATGGTAACCAACTGCCTTTTACAGGTATAGATACATGGACGGGCTACGAACTTTCCTGGCTAAACCCGAAGGGAAAACCCTGTGTCGCTATTTTAGAATGCCGTGTTCCGATAACGTCAGAAAATCTCATTGAGTCAAAATCGTTCAAGTTATACTTAAACAGCTTTAACCAAAGTCAGTTTTCCTCTGACGATGAAGTAAAAAACGTATTACAAGCTGATCTATCTGCATGTGCCGGACAACCGGTGGACGTAAACTTAATCTTGCCCCAGCATTTTGCTGAACTGCAGTTTAAAGAGTTCGAAGGCGTTCTATTGGATGAGCTAGACATAACTGTCGATGAATATTCACCTAATACGCACTATCTAACTGTCGATGAAAGCCACGAAGAAGTGAAAGAGACACTCGTTTCCCACTTACTTAAATCTAATTGCTTAATAACAAGCCAACCAGATTGGGCTAGTATTCAAATAAGATATGAAGGAAAGGCGATAGCCCGCGAAGGGCTCTTACAATATTTAATTAGCTTTAGGCAGCATAATGAATTTCATGAGCAGTGTGTTGAACGCATTTACAGCGACATTATGCACAAGTGCAGCCCAGAAAAGTTAACTGTTTGTGCGAGATATACGCGAAGAGGAGGATTGGATATAAACCCCTTCCGCTCAAATTTCGAGACGCCCTATCCCAATCATCGCCAAGCCCGCCAATAAAAATAGCGGTGAGTTAAGTAAAGTGGGTTAGCTACAATTCTGCCTCGAAGCGAATTTAAATGAAGACGAGAATATGGAAGCAAAACAACTACAAACCCTAAAGCAAAATAATACGCTTCTTTGTCAATTTATCGTAAAGCTCTCCGCTTTTTATGAGGGCTTTTCCGATAAAATAGATGCCGAGCTCAAAATATTAAGAGGGCACCTTTCCGGCACCCCCAATTTTAGTCTGGCCGCAGTAAGCATAGAAAAATTAAACAACTCGCTGCAACACCAAGAAATAACGCTGAGAAAATACAGTGTTGATACCGTTTCTTCGTTAGAAGACGCAATGAAACAGCTGCAGAAAATTGTGTTTGAAGATAATGAACTCAAAAGCCTTACTACCCAAGAGCTCATAAAGCTAAACCAGCCTGTTACCGATATTTTCAGCATTTACAAGCTATATGCTAAAGCCATAGCATTGCACCGTATCGCGCTTAACAAAGAAATGGTTGGATTGTCGCCAGTCGCGGCGCCTGACAACGACGCAAAAACAAATGCTCGCGGGCAAGCCCGCTCTGTCAAAGACGACAACCCACACTACCGCTCTATTCTTGTTGAGCTAAACCACCTGATAACCTCTTATGCACAAAAGAAGCCTAACGACCAGCAGTTAAATGATATTAAGAAACGACTTGATGAAGGCATGGATGAAGGCCAGTTATTAAAAAGCTGCGTCGTTATTTTACGCATGATAGTACAAGACGCCATGTCAGAGGCTAGCTTGACAGGTAAGGTTATCCAAAGCCTTCATCGTTCACTTGGCGAAGTAAGTAACGATGTCAACAGCACCATAGAAAGCAGCCAATCACAGTTTGAACAAAGGCGCGCTGGCAACGAACAACTTATCCGCCACATTAGCCATATTGAAGAGGCGGTCTCTGAAAGCCAGTCTTTTGAACGGCTAAAAGAACAAACCCAAACCTGTGTAAAAGAGCTAGCGAATACCCTAAGCGAACAGCAAGATAATGATAAAGAAGGCCAAGAAAAGTTATTGGCCTTACTCTCCGCTATGCAATCCCGTATTGACACACTGCAGCAGCAAACCGTTATTTATAAAAAGAAAATCGCTGAACAAGCGATGCAGAGTCGAACGGATGCACTGACGCGCTTACCTAACAGACAAGCTTACAACGAGCGTCTAGAAACAGCATATAGCAATTATAAAGCAACCGGCGGTAGCTTAGCCGTGGCAGTTGTCGATATTGATTTTTTCAAATCTATAAATGACAGATTTGGTCATGCCGCGGGCGATAAAACCTTGCAAGTGGTTAGCAAGTTTCTAAAGCAAAACCTCTCAGACAATGAGTTTATTGCACGGTGGGGAGGTGAAGAGTTTGTGATGTTGCTGCCGGAAATACCGATGCAAGATATTGACAAAAAACTTAACGAAATCAGAACTAAACTCGCAGCCATGCCGTTTAAGTTTAAGCAGGAAAAAGTAAAAATCACCGCATCTTTCGGCGCAACCTGCTTCGGTGAAAAAGATACCACGGAATCTGTATTTGAACGGGCCGATGAATATCTTTATAAAGCAAAACGTGACGGCCGTAATCTTGTTGTGACTGACCTAAGCGCTGATTTATAGGAAGTAGATGTATGAAAAAGGTACAGCTTAATCCCGTTGGCTGGATGAGCCAACTCTCTCAGGTAGAGGTCGCTCGACTTCAAGATGCAGCGAATAGCGAACTTTTCGATATGTTCAGAAATTGTTGCCTAGCGGTCTTAAATAGTGGCGTTGACGAAGACAATTTCGAAGCCCTATTTGCACCTTTCGAAAGTTTTGAAATTAAACTAATACGTCGTGAACGAGGGGTGAAAATTGAGCTGATTAACCCCCCTGAAGTCGCCTTTGTCGATGGAAAATTAGTACGTGGTGTACATGAACACTTGTTCGCAGTGCTTCGCGATTTGCTTTATATGGGAAACAAGTACGCTTTTCTTCACCAAACAGCACCCGCCGAAGGTAATGAAATCACAGACATGGTGTTTGATATGCTACGCCATGCCAAGGCACTTGAAGGCAATGACGGTGTAAATACTATCGTCTGCTGGGGCGGCCACTCGATAAATCAAACAGAGTACAAATATACAAAAGAAGTCGGCTATCAGCTTGGTCTTCGCGATATGAATATTTGCACTGGATGTGGGCCAGGAGCTATGAAAGGTCCTATGAAGGGCGCAACAATAGGTCACGCTAAACAGCGACATAAAGCAGGACGCTACATCGGCATTTCCGAACCAAGCATCATCGCGGCTGAGCCACCTAATGCAATCGTAAATGAATTGATAATCATGCCTGACATCGAAAAGCGTTTGGAAGCATTCGTTCGGTTAGGACATGGCATCGTTGTTTTTCCAGGTGGGGTAGGCACTGCTGAAGAGTTACTTTATCTTCTTGGTATTCTTGTGAACGAACGCAATGCTCAACAACCTTTTCCGTTCATATTAACCGGCCCCGCGGGCAGTGAGGAATACTTTGAAGCTATTGATGAATTTGTTGGCGCTACCCTAGGCGCTGAAGCTCAATCAAAGTATCAAATCATCGTCAACGACCCCGAAGAAGTGGCCCGTACTCTATGTTCAGAACTTGAGAAAGTTAAAAAATTTAGAGGAGCAATGGGAGACGCCTTCAGTTTTAATTGGTCATTGAAAATTGAGCACGATTTCCAGCAACCCTTCATCCCAACCCATGAAAGTATGTCGGGCCTCAAACTTCACCTCGACCAGAACAAAAGCGAGCTTGCAGCAAACCTGCGCAAAGCATTTTCTGGGATTGTAGCCGGTAACGTGAAGGCTGAAGGCATTGCACAGATTAAAAAGCATGGTCCGTTTGAACTTACCGGTGATAGCGCGCTAATGAAAAAAGTGGATGTACTGTTAGAGTCCTTCGTAAAGCAACACAGAATGAAGTTACCAGGTAGTGCTTATGAGCCCTGTTATGTGGTGAAAGATACGAATTAAAGGCACGCTATTTAAGACGTATTTGCTTACGATTACCACTTATGTTTCCCGCGCGTTTTGCGGTACACTGTTTAAAAGAGTGCTGTAGATAATTGTATAACGCACATTGAGTGTCCTTATTGTGGGTTCAATGCGCTATGCAGTAAATAAAGAGTCGACAAAGTTCAATATGATATCCATGCCTCACGCATGTATTTAAGAACTCAGAATTGAGAAGTAACGGTCATGAACACCAAGGTTATTCGTCTAATTTTAGCTGGCGTCGCGCTTTACGCGGTGTTTGTTTTTATGGTTATCGCTTTCTACCCCGATAAACCAGAAAACATGGATTGGAAAGATCGTGAAGAATATAATCGAGTTCAAATCACCAAGTTGAAACTAGGAAGTACGCGAGAAGAAGTTCTCGCTCTCCTTGGGTCACCAGATATCACAGAGGCTAAGCGTCAAGGTTCTATGGCCATCCAAGTTATGTTTTTTCGCACCCAACATGTGCGCGCGGATGGCTTGACTACGCAAGACGAATGTACGCCATTGTTGTTCGAGAATGACAAGTTAATTGCTTGGGGCGAAGGAGCCTATTCCAGTTACCAAAAAAGTTAAAAGGATGGGGAGTGAGCGATATCATTTCCACGCTTAAGCGACTTGCAAAACAAGGCGATGCGTCGCTCAATGTTGAAGAGCGCATAAACCATTGGTTAAAAAGTGCTAAACGCATTCTTGCTTTGATAAATGGAAATCCGGCGATCCCAGCGTCTTTACTTCATCTTGACAATGAGCTCCCCAAGGGCACCCAACAACTCTTACTGTTAGCATTGTTTGGAAAACTTTGTCGTTTAAATGACCATTATTTGCAGCACATTATCGGGTCGTTGCTCGCGACGCATTGGTTCACTGATATCGAGAAAGATAAAAGCAAAATTGCTGACGTTGTTCGTTTTTTACGACAGCACAATCTGACAATTTGGTTAGATACGCTTCGCTTACAGAAAGCGTTCCAGTCTGAAAGACAAATGAAATACATCGCAGATAACAGGCTTAACATTGCCCAGCGCCTTTGTTTACTTGCCGGAGTATTTGCTTTTAAATCAGACAAAACAGAACATGCTTTGCTGTTCACGCTAATAGCATCTCGTATTCCTGTTCAGCACAGGCATTACATCGCCTCTTTGATGTTGTTATTTGAATATCCTTTGCCAGGCGCAAAAGTTTACGCAAACGGAATTCCTGGGGTGATTGTAGACAGACAACAGAGCCATGCCTTTGTGTTTGCCTTAAGTAACGAAGATGTAGATGGCAAATGGGTCCCGCTTTCATCTATCCATAGCCCTGTCAAATTGACGGTGCCATTCGAACATTTTGTCGCCCTTTACACTGACACCGCCAAGGCGAGGTTAAGCCACGGTGGTAGTTCGTTTGTGCCCTCCACCTACGCTATACAGCACCCCCCAAAAGCGTTACTGGGCATCATAGATTCGTTGCAAAAACCTGATGTAGATATTCCAACGCTCTGCGATAAGATTGAACAAGTGCCAACTTTCAATCAATTCCTGATACATACTGCGAGCCAAGATAATCGACTACAGCTTCCTGTAAAAAGTTTAAAGCAAGCGGTATTGACCTACGGTATTGAGCGTGTCGGTGATATGCTTATTCAGTTCGCCTTATTAGAAAGGTTGACGCAAAATCAATTCCCCCTGATGGCCATGTGCAAACAAGTCACCCTACTCGCTTGTTCATTTGCCAGCCACTTTGCTCAAGCGGCGAATACTAAATTTTCGCCTCAGTCAGCGGCATTGAGCATGACGTTTGTATGCTCTCCGCTTTTTACGTTACCTGGCTTCAAAGTGGCCCAGTCGCTTCCCGTAGATAAAACTAAAAATGTCACCGTTAACAGCGCATTCAAAGTAAAATCAGGCACCCCTTGGCTTGCAATAGCATCTGAACTTGCTGGGAGTTGGCATCAAAACTCGACGTGGCGCGCCGTTATTCATCAGTGCAACAAGCCAACTAGCGAAGTGCCTAAATCCTTACAAAAAGAACAAGCCATTATTCTGCTGGGGTTTTCATTGGCAAAATCATGCTTGCTCACGCACGACTTCTACGTTTTGCTAAAAAGTATCGAAGTAAAAACTATATTGCGTATTTTGAATTTAGAGGAAGACGAGGTACTTAAAACATTAGATGCCAACGCGCATTTACTCTACTGCCCTCTTTCCATTTAACTTTCAAGCCTTCCAACCTTCTGAGCGACCTCTCACTCTTGTAATACCAGT
>NZ_BLIJ01000035.1:0-43977 GCF_009811475.1 Alteromonas sp. KUL150 | reverse complement strand
ATCTATGCGAATTGGTATAACGGGAATAAATTTATCTTTACGAATGGCTATAACTTGCGCCGGCTATCGTATAAAATACGGCAACTTTTGCAGTGCTTTACCGTTTTTCCCTACAATTTCCATTATAATAAACAAAGCAGGCAGGATTTGGCCTTTAAAGCGCCAGAAAAACCCAATAAACCTAACGATTTTGACAACAGAATTACCAGAGGATCCCTCCACATGACTCAGCAACGTATTACAGTCATTCGCGGTGACGGCATTGGCCCGGACATTATCGATGCAACCACAAAAATTCTAGATAAGGTTGGCTGTGACTTTGCCTACGACTATGCCGACGCAGGTTTAGTTGCACTGGAAGAACATGGCGAGCTTCTACCTCAAGAAACATTAGATTTAATCGCAAAAAATAAGGTTGCACTTAAAGGCCCACTAACGACGCCAGTGGGTGAAGGTTTCACTTCGATTAACGTAAGCCTACGCAAGCAGTTCAAACTTTATGCAAACTTGCGCCCAGTTATTTCTTTCAAAGGCACCAAAGCACGTTACGAAGATATCGATATCATCACTGTTCGTGAAAACACGCAAGGTATGTATTCAGGTCTTGGTCAGGTTGTGTCAGAAGACGGCAACGAAGCTGAAGCAATGAGTAAGATCACCCGTGACGGCGCTGAAAAGATCGTAACCTTCGCTTATGAACTAGCTCGTCGTGAAGGTCGCAAGAAGGTAACGGCAGTACATAAAGCTAACATCCTTAAGTCAACGTCAGGTCTTTTCCTTAAAGTCGCACGTGAAGTTGGTGAGCGCTACCCAGACATCGAATCGGCTGAAATGATTGTTGATAACTGCTGTATGCAGCTTGTTATGAACCCGCATCAGTTCGACGTTATTGTGACTACCAATCTATTCGGAGACATCTTATCAGACCTGTGCGCGGGTCTTGTGGGTGGTCTTGGTATGGCACCTGGCGCAAATATCGGTGAAGATTGTGCAATTTTTGAGGCGGTTCACGGCTCTGCACCAGATATCGCTGGTAAGAACCTAGCCAACCCAACATCAGTTATTCTAGCTGCAGCGCAAATGCTTGAGTATCTAAACATGGGTGACAAAGCTGAAAAAATCCGCACAGCATTGAAAGACGTTATTGAGTCTGGAGACCGCACTACGCGTGATTTAGGCGGTGAAGCCGGTACTATAGAGTTCACACAAGCACTTTTGGATCGCTTGTAAGCCACTCTGTTTTAACAAAGTAGTACTAAAAAACGGGCTTTATTGCCCGTTTTTTGATTCACCTTCATTTTTTCACCGCACAAACTGTACTAAAACTGGACTACCGCTTTCCTCATTCACACTTATCATTTCAATTGTACCTTTTCAGAGTGCTGAGCTTTGTAATTTACCTGCTTTAACAAGAGTAAAACGCCGCCGTAAGGTTAAACAACGTTCTGCCTTGCACTAGCCTGTAAAACGTAAGTGCACTCTGTGTACACAACTCACATACTAAACAGCGACAACACAATGCCATTTAAGGTGAAAGTGTTTGATGCATTACATACAAGGAAAGATGATGAAAAAGTTAATCTCAGGTTTGTTAGTACTTTCAGCTTTAGCCATTCAAGCTCCTACAGTTCACGCTCAGGCCATGAGTGAAGACGGTAACAACGCTAGCGAAACTGCGCCCCTTCAGCAGCGAATCGACTTAAACTCAGCAACAATAGAGCAACTGGTAACCTTACCAGGCGTAGGACAATCTAAAGCGAAAGCAATCGTAAAATATCGCGAAGAAGTAGGCCCATTTCTTGAAGTAGCTCAGCTTACCCAAGTTAAAGGGATTGGTGAAAAGATGCTCAGTAAAATAGAGAGTTATGTCTTAGTAAAATAGGTCATGTAGTTGTAATTATTAGACCTTCTTGCCAATAAAAAATGCGCCGCGATAGGCGCATTTTGACAAGCTAGTAACAATTGCGAGTGCAGGCTTATTTTGTTTATAAACCTAGTAACTCATAGCCATTATTTTAATACAGAGGTTAAGTACTCTTTAAACTCTGCGCCTAAAGATGGGTGACGTAGTGCATATTCAACGTTAGCTTTCATATAGCCTAACTTACTTCCACAGTCGTGGCTTTTACCTTTCATGTAATAAGCGTCTACTTGCTCAAGCTTCATTAATGCGTCAATAGCATCAGTAAGCTGTACCTCACCGCCTGCCCCTGGAGGTGTAAACTCTAATAGATCCCAAATCTTCTCGGACAGCACATATCTACCTACAACTGCTAGATCAGATGGCGCTTCATCAAGAGGTGGCTTTTCTACCATCTTATGGATCTTAGCTGATTGACCCTGCGTGATTGCAGCGCCGTCGAGATCGGCAATACCGAATTTAGAGATCTCTTCCTCTGGCACTTGCTCAACCATTACTTGGCTTACTCGGCTAGTATTAAACTTCGCAACCATATCGGCAAGGTTATCTTTTTTAGGGTTGCTAGCGGCATCATCAATAATTACGTCTGGTAGAACTACAGCAAACGGTGCATCCCCGATAAGCGGACGAGCGCAAAGTACAGCGTGCCCAAGACCATTAGCAACGCCCTGACGAATATGCATAATCGTAACGTCTTTCGGGCAAATTGACTGGACTTCTTCTAAAAGCTGACGTTTTACACGCTTTTCAAGCGTCGCTTCAAGTTCGAAAGACGTGTCAAAATGGTTTTCAATACTGTTCTTACTTGCATGTGTCACAAGAATAATTTCTTTAAGTCCTGCAGCAACACACTCACTGACTACGTATTGAATTAACGGCTTATCCACCACTGGAAGCATCTCTTTAGGAATTGCTTTTGTTGCTGGAAGCATTCGCGTTCCAAGTCCCGCCACAGGGATTACCGCTTTTTTTACCTGACTCATAGTTAATATTCCTTTTTTGAATTCCTAATTTTACGCTTAAGACGACACTTCATTGTCATTCAGCATCTCAAGCTAAAGCTTTTTTCATTAATTCTTTTCAATAACGCATTTCAATGCAATCGATGTTCCAATTGCCCTTTTAGAGCATTTATGTATTGTTAGTGGGCAAAACCACCCAAATCTTTATCTAATCGCACCATTAGTGGGATTAATGATACCTAATGCACCAACTTAGTGAAAGATTACTTAGGATGATTTTACAACGTAGCAGCGGAATTTACCAAAGTGTTGCTTTTTGCTAACGCCTGTATCAACCGCTACTTTCCTCTATGCCTATCTTCCTACCTCTCGTCCAGAGAACCTGTGCGATGCAATGTCCCGTCTCTAAGTCCAGCACGCATGAAGCAGCCCCGTTCTTTACCTTGCGCAAAAAAATACCGGTTTACAATATACCTAAGTGGTATTGCACAAACATGACGAAGCTTCCAATAAAGAGGAACGTAGGGACGCCGGGCTAGAATCAGTACGTTTCGAAACTGATAGTAAAGTCGAATAGGTGCCCCTTGCTTAAACGTTACACCGCACACCTTTACTCGATCATCCCCTTGCCGATGAGGCATACAGGCACTTAGCGATTGATAAATTGCCATGCCCTTTGCTCTAGCACGCCAACACCATTCATGATCAACACCGTCAATGAAAAGGGCGCTCTCTTTTCCTCCCACCTTTGTAAAAGCGCGGTGAGAAATGAGCATACCTGAAGCTATAATTTGCTTTACCTCTTTAAGCGAATGGGAAATCTGCTTCCCTTTTTGTAGTACGCCCTCTTCAACACGATCTGAGAACTGGCAATGAATAGAAGGACCTATCGCTGCGATTGGGCATGATTTTTCAAGTTCCAAAAACTGTGATAGCAATTCACGAGCGATAACCGGCGAAAAGAAACTATCTTGATCGAGCAAAAATGCATACTCAAGGCCACGGTCAAAAAGCGCCTTTAGACCAATATTTTGGGCCTTCGCTATACCAACATTTTCTGAACAATGAATGTACTTAACGTGAGAGGAGGCGAGGCTTTGAGTGCATACTGGGGAGTTATCCACCAGGATTAAATCCCACTCAGATGAAGAAAAAGCGTCAAGCAGTTTAGCTACGTGCTTAACGTCTGGATTGAACAATACAATGACAACGCCAGTAATCAATGTTTACCGAACCTTTCTAATAAGTGCCTATCTAGCTTGTAGGCAAGCTTGACCACTTTACCCGGCATTAGTCGTAATGAAAGTACGCCACAGGCATATAAAAAGTTGTAAGGAGAAAACTGCCTGAGCTTAGTTATCGCATACAGACGCGCCTTAAATTCGTTAAGTGACTTACTTAACCCCCGGCGTTTATAAAAATTATTTACTCGCCTAAATTTAAGCAGTCTATCTTTTAAATTTCTAAAAATGTACCCTCGAGACGCTAACGTTATCCAGAGAAAATAGTCTTGCGTGTTGAGCAAATCTCCATCATATCTATGGCCATCCGTAAAGACATTAAACCTGATCACCACAGTAGGATGATTTAGCGAACAGCGACGAGGTAATATACGCACTATTTGTCGGTGGGAAGCAGGCATTACACGTGCGCCTACCTTCTCACCTCTTTCATTAATCTCGGTAAGTGCAGAGCCCAATATAGATATATTGCTATGCTTTTTTAAATAGGTGATTTGACGCAGCAATCGATGCTCTTCAGATATATCGTCAGCATCCATTCTCACAAAAAAAGACGGGGAAAACTGCATAGCGAACTCAACAACAGAATTCATACAGCTCGCTAAACCGATATTATGGCTATTTTGCCCTATTATTACTCTATCATCGCTTCTCGCGGCTTCATCTAGCACTTCTATAATTGCTTGCGGGACGGGGCCATCCACCACAATCATGAATAAAAAATTCGTATAGGTCTGTGCTAAAATACTATTTACTGCTTCGCTGATCCACTTTGCATTATCAGCTTGATAAACCGCCATAGCCACAATCGATTCAACCTGCTGTTTTTTATTTTTGTTATGGAGAATAGAGAATTGATTTATCAAGTATTTTTACCAGCGAAATAAGTAACAAAGAAAATAAAAGCGCTAATGGATGCGCTCTTATTTGAGGTATGTTACAGAGATTTTATTCAGACGGCTACGGTTTTACTAATCTAGGCAGTTACGCGCTTAACAAAACGAAGTACGCTCCAGATATGTTGGATAACAAGACTGTAAACAACGAGTAAGCCAATAAAGCACCAAAACATTATCGCTTCCGGCACTTGATAAACTTCGCCAAGAATACCGATAAGGCAGTAGCAAGCCCCTAACATTAGAATGGCGACAAGTGATTTTCTGCTGCTTAACCCAGCTCGCATGAATATGTTATGAAGGTGTTGGCGGTCAGGTTTTAGCATCGATTGACCTTTTCGCGCTCGTCGATACATAATCGCCGCCATATCCATCAAAGGCAATCCCACTAACCATACAGCAGTAATAGGTCTAAACGCTGCCGTTTCTCCTTGGGTATGATCAACAAGCAACCAAACAATGGTTAGTCCAACAAACATACTCCCCGCATCGCCCATGAATATCTTATTTCCCCTGAAACCTTTCCAACTGAGATTAAAGGCGAGGAACGGAACGATTGCAGCTACTATAATAAGAGGTTCCATTATGGACGCGCCATGGCCTGTAAAGACTAGAAAACCGGAAACCGTTAGCAAAATGACTAAACTCATTCCACCGGCTAAACCGTCAATTCCGTCTATCATGTTAAACGCATTAATGACGCCTACGACGCAAATGATAGTGAAGAAATAACCGCTAAGTCCAAGCAGCACTTCACCTGTGCCGAAAATATTACCTAACGACGTAATATAGTTTTGGGCACTCCAAGCCATTATTGCTGCAACACCAAATTGACACATCAAACGACCTTTAGCACTTAAATCAAAGCGGTCGTCTAACATGCCAAGTAAAACAATAAAAGCGCTAGCCGTGAAAAATAGAGGGTTATTTTTCATCCAAACATCAGTAGCAACACTGGCGACTAACACAGCCATAAAGATCGCAACGCCTCCCGTTAAAGGAACGATACCAGCATGGCGTTTGCGCGCAGAAGGTTGATCGACTAGACCAAATTGATGTGCCAATGGCGTCATTACTACTAAAAGGATCAGCGCAACAAAAAATGCAGTGAACAATGGAACGAACTGCAAGTACGTTAGCATAAAAAACACAACCTCTCGTCACCGACCCCAAAAACGTATTCCGCTTCACTACAGATCAGTGCATTCAAAAACAACATTAAAAACTTAAACCGTGCATCCATTTTTTTACAACTTCCATTTCTACCAATGCGACGAGGGCGTTTTGTTATTAAGCGTGGATAGAAAACTCTGTAATGATATAAAACATTTGGTTGACTAACCACCTTAATTATAAAAATACCTCTAGAAACATCGTTTTTAATCTTTAAAATTACCACGCCAAAGGAATTTGCAATAAAAACACATTCGATGATCCAAATTTGAAAACATAATCCTGGTTGTAACATTGCAACTTCAAGAAGAAATAACTATCTCGGTTTCTCGTCAACTTATATTTAAGCGCGATTCAAATGCTTTAAACTACGTAGCAATTGAGACGGCAAACATGCTTTTTTCAAAACTTATGTTATTCTAGCGCGAAATTGCTATATGGATATGAAAGCTAATGTTCAAACAATTCACACGTTTTATGTTGCCGTTCGCAATTGTTGCGTTCGGAGCCGGGTGCACAAACTCCCCCACGGTTACCAAAGCTGACATTCCTTTGGTGCATTCTTCGCTCGCCTACTCGCTCGCACCAGACAAAGAGCTTGCAATAAATATTCCAAAAGCCAATATATATTTCGATTCAAAAGAATCATTTTCAATACGTTTTGACGGCGGTGAGTACACTGCTGTTAAACACTATATCTCGGCGACAGGGAATAAGTGTATTCGCTTTTCTTTACAAGAAGGTGAAATTAGCACTCCTTCAGCACAAAAAAAAGTGACAACTTGCCAGCGCGGTGGTCAATGGCGAGTGATTTCTCCTCTGGTTGCTTCTACTAATGCGCAAGGTGAATAAGTAAATGAAGTTTATGGACATCGGAACAATTATAAAAAGCGTATTATTCGTCACGTATATGGCTTTGATTTGCAATTTATCTATAGGTAACTCGTTTGCCCAAAGCGTAGAGCAGTTGCAACAACTTAGAGAAAGGGCTCAACAGTCTCAAAGTAGTACAACGGCACAATCAGTTTCTCCTCTTAGTATATCAACGCAGCGTACCTTACCTGGTGCAACGAGTTCGGCGAGCGCGATGGGCCAGTTTTCAACACAACCAAGAAATGGCGTCAATCTTCCAGGTGAGCCTACAATTGATACCGTTTTTCCAGCGCAAGCGCCTATGGAAAACCCGCCCTTTGCTGCTAATTTATTTATCGGCGGCTTTGAATCAGAACGCAGTTCTGGTTTAAACGACAATTACTTAATTGCACCTGGAGATAAGATTTCTATTTGGCTTTGGGGCGCAGTAAACTTTTCTGATGTGGTTACGGTTGATAATCAAGGAAACATATTTATTCCGAATATTGGTCCAGTTCGCATAGCAAACACGCCGGCAGGTAGTGTAAATCAAACGGTGACCGCCAAAATCAGACAAGTCTACACAAACGACGTTAATGTATACGTGAACCTGCTGACATCGACACCAGTTTCGTTGTATGTTTCAGGTCCAGTTCTAAGACCAGGTCAGTATGCTGGCCTTGCGTCGGACAGCGTCCTGTATTACTTAAAACGTGCTGGAGGTATAGACTTTCAGCGGGGTAGTTTCAGACAAATAGATATTGTAAGAGACGGAAAAGTCGTCGCTTCAGCAGATTTATATGCATTTTTCAGAAATGGTAAGCTCCCTGAAATTTCATTCAAAGATGGAGATACCATTTTAGTGCATCCAATTGGCAACACTATCGTTGTTGAAACTGGCGCGCGCAATAGCTTTACCTTCGAGTTCTTAAACGAAGAACTAAACGGTGGTGTGGTTAACTACTTTGCACGTCCCGGCGAATTCGCTTCTCATGCCTCTGTTTCAGGTATACGCAGCAATAAGCAATTTGCACGATATTTAAGTGTTGAAGAATTCGCGTCTCTTGAACTTAGAGCTGGCGATACGGTTGAGTATATCGCCGACCACGAACCACAAATCTATCGTATCAATGTAGCAGGTGCCTTTGCAGGCGCTTCACAAATCATGGTTGATAAAGGCGCGCGACTTATCGATGTACTTGACCATATTGAAGCTGACACAACGCTTTCCGACACTCAGAACATTTACCTCCTAAGAGAAAGTGTCGCAATAAAACAGAAAGAGATTATTGAGGAAGGGTTACGACGTCTTGAACGCAGCATGTTCACCGCGCCCATAAGTTCGACAGGTGAAGGGGCTATTCGTGCTCAAGAAGCGCAGCTTGTTGCTGACTTTATCGCTCGTGCTCGCCAAGTTGAGCCTCAAGGACGAGTGGTAGTTTCAGAAAATGGTGAAATTGCAAATATTCTACTAGAGCCTAACGATACAATTGTAATTCCAGAGGTTACAGACTTGGTCCACGTGGGTGGAGAGGTGTTGCTTCCACAATCGGTGGTATTTAATCCCGACGCAACCACAGAGGACTATGTTGCATGGGCTGGCGGTTTTACCGAGCGTGCTGAAGATGAACGCATACTCATTGTTCGTAAAAACGGTAATGTTACCTTTACCAGTATTAACGATTCGTTTCTATCTAGCAATGACAGCAAGCTAGAGCCTGGTGATCAAATTATTGTTCTGCCAACAATAGACACCAAACTACTTCAGGCTGTTAAAGATATAACGCAAATCGTTTACCAGATTGCAATTGCAGCTAACGTAGCCACAAACTAGCATGGTAACGTTCAAAGACCAGCTTTACGCATGGAGAGGCGTGATTTTCGCGCTTTTCCTGCGTGAGCTTCAAAGTAAATTTAACGATAAGTTTGGACTAGGATGGGCATTTCTAGAGCCTTTCGCGTTTATATTTGCGCTATCGTATTTACGTGGGCTAATAAGTGGCGATGACATTCACTCTATTCCCCTCTTTTTGTTTATGATGATCGGAATGGTGGGCCTTCAGTCCCTCACTACGTGTTTACAGTCTGTATCAACCTCTGTCCGTCGGAATAAACCTCTTTACGCATTTAGGCAAGTGCAACCTATATCTGCAATTCTTACGGCCGGCTTTTTAGAATTTTCAGTTAAAGTCGTAGTAGTCGCTTTACTAAGCCTTGCGCTTTATTTGATGGGCGAAACATTTACTGTAAATGACCCTCTATTATTGATATGTCTTTTTCTCCTATTGTGGGTGTTTTCCATATCTATAGGGATGATTTTTGCGATTGCTGCCGCTTTCGTACCGGAAGTAGATAAAATAAAATCGATGTTAACCCGCCCATTGATGTTTATTTCATGCGTATTCTTTAGCTTGCAAGATTTGCCCGAAGAATATTGGCCTTATTTGACGTGGAATCCCTTAGTGCACTTTAACGAACTTGCTAGATATGCTTGTTTTGAGTCTTATGGTACTAAAGGGGTATCGCTTAATTTTGTAGTTGAAATCACTATCGCATTCCTATTCCTCAGCCTCTCGATGTACCACATTACTTGGAAAAAGGTACTATCTCGATGATAAAAATTGAGAATTTAACCAAGAGCTACCCCAGTAAAATGGGACCTCAATACATATTCAAAAACTTGAATTTTGATTTTCCTACCGAAAATAATGTTGCTATTTTAGGTAAGAATGGCGCGGGTAAATCAACACTTTTCAGAATGCTGGCTAAAAGTGAATATCCAGATAGAGGACGCGTTTTAACAAACAAGGCGATGTCTTGGCCCGTTGCGCTACAGACCGGCGTTCATCCTCAAATGACGGGGCGTGAAAACACCCGTTTCGTAGGAAGAATTAATAACGTTAAATCGCTTCCCGAATACGAAGAAAAAGTTCAGGAATTCGCAGAGTTGGGTAAACGCTTCGATCTTCCTGTCCGCACTTATTCTTCAGGCATGCGAGCTAAATTGGTCTTTGCCTGCTGCATGAATATCAATTTTGATATCTATCTTATTGATGAAGCCACATCGGTTGGTGATCCGCTATTTAGAAAAAAGGCACGTTTATCACTTAAAGAAAAAAGTGAGGAAGCGGGCGTAATCATGGTAAGCCATGAGCTTGATCAAATTCGGGAATTTTGTACATCTGCCGTTATCATTGACGACGGCAAACTCACTTATTATCACGATCTCGAAGAAGGCATCGACGTTTATACGCAGGATGCAGACAATAAGAAATCACTTAAATAGGTTCAAAACACAGTGGAAAAATCTCTTACACAGCTCAATGCCCTTCTCAGCAAGCACAAAACACTTATCCTTGTCCTGCCTTGGGTTCTGTATGCCTTTTATCTCGTTGTATGGGCAGCACCTCAATATGAAAGTAAAAGTCAGCTAATCGTAAAATCTAGCGATGGTGGCAGTAGTTTCGATCCGTCATCCCTTCTCATGGCAGCAGGTGTTTCAGGCGGCTCAGGTGGAGCTGAAAGCCAATTAGTCGAGGCCTATATTCAATCTGCAGATATGATTAAATATCTCGATGATGCTATAGGTCTTCGCGAGCACTATATGTCTGATAAAGCGGATATATTTAGCGGCCTTTCGTCTTCCCACAAGCAGGAAGATTTTTATCAATTCTATCTTGACCACATTGAAGTCAGTGTTGACTCAGCATCTGCTGTAATTAGCCTACGCACACGGGCGTTCGATGCTGAATACGCCAAAATAATTAACCAAGCTATCGTGGATAAAGCAGAAGAGTTTATCAACAACATTAATAATGACTTAGCTAAGTCAAAACTCGCTTTCGCTAAAGGTGAACACGAAATTGTTGAACAAAAACTACAGCAAGCCAAGACAGAAATTTTAAGTTTTCAATCCAAGTACAACGTACTCGACCCCTCAGCTGAGGGTGCAGCCTTCCAGCAAATTGCTTTTTCTCTTCAGGCAACCCTTGCACAGAAAAAAGCCGAGCTGAGTACAATGTCGACCATGATGTCTGATGCCGCACCAGAAATCATCAATATAAAGCGAGACATTGCTGCACTTCAAAAGGAAGTCGAAAAGCAGAAAGAGCGTATTAGTACGGCTGAAGGTGAAAGTGAGGCTTTATCTGTTAGCGAGCTCATGGCACGATACAGCAATCTTCAGGTTCAGCTACAGCTCGCGATTCAAGCGTACTCTTCATCGCTTATTACACTGGAGAACGCGCGCGTCGAGGCATACCAAAAGCTCCAACATTTGGTAACTGTAGAATCGCCTACCCTTCCAGATGATAACGCTTATCCAACGGTTATTTACAACCTCGTATTATTCGGTATATCTCTATTGCTTATTTACGGCATCATACGCATTGTCGTTGCCACAATCCGTGAGCTTTAGTGCTCCCACCTTTCTAGCAAACCAATAGTTCAATCGACTAAGTCGTTCAAGACTTAGTCGATTGACACTGCTTTAATGAAGTTTGTCGCCCAAATCTTGTGTCTTTAAGCAAGCTCTAGTATAAGAAGCTATCCGCCTTACGGACTACAATCAAAGAGCCTATTCTATAAGTGCTCTACAATAACAACCATAAGCAATATGGAATTAAAATATAATTATGAAACCATCTAACGATACTAGCTTTTTCGGCCATCCAGGGGGCCTAAGAACGCTATTCTTTACAGAAATGTGGGAGCGCATGAGTTATTACGGTATGCGCGCGCTACTTGTTCTTTTCATGACAGCAAGCCTACAAACCCAAGGCTTGGGTTTTACTGTTGCAACCGCAGGCGCTATCTACGGTCTATACACAGGTGCAGTATATTTTCTAGGTCTACCGGGTGGTTGGTTAGCTGACCGCTTAATTGGTGGTAAAAGCGCCGTGTGGTATGGCGGTATTATTATCTTCGCAGGTCACGTCGTACTCGCTATAGACTTACAAAACCTATTTTTTGTTGGCCTTATCCTTGTTGCTTCAGGTACAGGCTTACTTAAACCCAACATCTCGGCGATGGTTGGTCAGCAGTACGGTGACGACGATGGACGTCGCGACAGTGGATACGCCCTATACTACATGGGTATTAATATAGGTTCACTCATCGCTTATCTTGTCACCGGTTACTTACAAGAGAACTGGGGCTGGCACTATGCGTTTGGTGCTGCTGCTATTGGTATGGCTATTGGCTTAATTCAATATTATTTTAGCAATCGTTCGCTATCGGCTGACTCTGTTGCACCAGCAAACCCTTATCAAGGTGCAGCTAAGCAGCGCGCGTGGATGGGCGTATGGGCAGTTGTCGCAGTTGCGGTTGTTGTTATTGTGCTTGCTCACATGGGCACCATTGTTATCGAGCCAGTTGCGCTTGCTCAACAGGTCGCCGTTGTATTTACCGTGATTTTCTTCGCTTACTTTGGCTTGATATATTTCAAAGGTCAGTTGAGCGAAAATGAGAAGAAGCGCATGTGGGCGCTATTTTTAGTGTGCGTTGCATCAGCCTGTTTCTGGTCTGGTTTCGAGCAAGCTGGTTCATCTTTGAACCTATTCGCACAGAACTATACAGACCGCGTGCTTGAAAGCGGCTCGCTAATCACCTCTCTATTCGGAATGGACGCAATTCCAACGGTGTGGTTCCAACTATCGAACTCGCTATTTATTATCATCTTGTCGCCTTTCTTCGCGGCACTTTGGATTAATCTTGCTAAACGAATGATAGACCCGTCGTACACCATCAAATGTGCTATCGGTATCGTTATTATGGCATCGGGTTTCTTGGTGATGTTTATGGCGTCGCAATATGCTGCACAAGGTCTTAAAGTTGCGCCAATGTGGCTCGTTACTACTTACTTCCTTCATACGGTTGGTGAGCTTTGTTTAAGCCCAGTCGCACTAAGCGCTGTAAGTAAACTGTCGCCCAAGCGTTTTGCAGGTCAAATGATGGGGGTATTCGTACTGACTTACTCTATTGGTAACATTATTGCTGGTCTGTTGTCAGGTAACTTCGACCCTGAAAACGTAGAGCAAATGCCAGATCTGTATCTTCAAATTGCCCTATTTAGCATTGCTATCGCTATCGTGATTGGCTTAATGAGCTTTAAATCTCGTTTCTGGGAAAAAGCAGGTATTGAAGAAAAGGCGTAATTTGTTGCTCGCATGTTTTAAGTGCTGAACAATTACCCTACAATAACCGCCGCAACGTAACGTTCCGGCGGTTTTTTTATTTAAGGTTTTCGTATTAAAGGCTGTGAGTAAACCTATGAAGTTTTATTTTTCTACAAGAAACATTCCTGCCTTACAGGGTCTTCCACTTGCAGAGCGCGTAAAGTTGCTCGATCAGGCGGCAAAACGACTCTCCGTTCCAGAAAAAACGCTGCTCAATGTTCTTAAATTACTCGTTATTGTTCCTGTGTTTGTGCTAATTCTACAAACCGCATCAAATTGGACATCGTTACTTTGGGCTTTTGTGGTATTTTTAGTTTACCCATTGGTTATAAAACCTATTCAATATTCCATATGCGCAAAGTACATCGCGCAACCGTCTAGCAAGGAGAATGCATGAAAACCATCTTAGTTACTGGTGGTGCGGGCTATATAGGTAGCCACACGGTTTTACAGTTACTTGAACAAAACTACGGCGTAGTCGTGCTGGATAACTTAGCTAATTCAAGTGCTGAGTCGCTTCGTCGCGTAGAAACGTTAACAGGCAAGTCAGTTACTTTTGTTCAAGGTGATATTCGCGACACCGCTGTGCTTGATGATATTTTCAGCGAACATAACATCTTTGCCGTCATTCATTTTGCAGGGTTAAAAGCCGTAGGCGAATCTGTGCAAAAGCCTCTTTCCTACTATGAAAACAACGTGTACGGCACGCTGACCCTTTGTAAAGCTATGCAAAAGCACAATGTAAAGAACATTGTTTTTAGCTCGTCTGCTACGGTTTACGGCGACCCAGCATCACTGCCGCTACGTGAAGACATGGCGACAGGGCAGCCAACTAACCCTTACGGTATGTCTAAGCTGATGGTAGAGCATATGCTGAGCGATCTTTATGTATCGGATAGCGACTGGAACATTGTATTGCTTCGCTATTTTAACCCGGTGGGCGCACATGAGTCTGGCCAAATCGGCGAAGATCCTAATGGTATTCCAAACAACTTGATGCCTTATATCTCTCAGGTAGCTACCGGTAAGCTAGAACAACTGAGCGTATTTGGTGATGACTACGATACCGTTGATGGTACAGGTGTACGCGATTATATCCACGTTGTCGATCTAGCCAATGGTCACTTGAAGGCACTAGATCGTCTGAACCTTAACATGGGCTTAGATAAATACAATCTAGGAACAGGTCAGGGCTATTCCGTTATCGAAATGATTAAGGCATTTGAAAAATGCTCGGGTAAAACCGTACCTTATAAGATTGCACCGCGTAGAAATGGCGATGTTGCAGCCTGCTATGCTGACCCGACTAAAGCTGCTACAGAACTCAACTGGCATGCTGAAAAAGGTTTAGAAGACATGTGTGCAGACACGTGGAACTGGCAGTCTCAAAATCCGATGGGCTATCCAAAGGATTAATTAATACCAGTCCGCATATATAATTACCCACTCAGAAGGTGCTACTAGGCATACTTCACATGCTATAAATAAAAATGCCATGCAAATACGCATGGCATTTTTGTATCGGGTGTTGTAGATAATAAACTGACGGAGCCTCAAATAATGGGGGCTGTTACGCACCCCGCTCTATCCATCAGAGGAATGTCTATTTACCGTCTTTCCCTTCTCGGTCCTTTCCCAGACGCTTAGGTTTCTCACGTTCTTCGCCCGACTTGTCTTTTAGTTCATTGGATTCGTCAGTAATGTCGTCCATAGCTTCTTCATTCAACTGTTCTGCTGGTTCTTCATAGCCGTCAAAATCACTGCCTTCCAACATAGCCTCAAAGTCAGCAAAGTCATCTAGCTGCTCATCATCTATCGCTTTATCACCGCTTTTTCCATCGGTAACGCGAAACTCCAAGTTTTCAAAATAAGCATTCTTTACAAAAGCGTAATCATCTACAGACTGCTCTAGCTGCGCTTCTTGGTCTAGTAGCTGCGCTCTCGCTTCAAGAAGAGAAAAACCAATACGAGCTAAGTTAACAGAACCTTCAAGCAGAGACATTGGAAACGCAAAACCGTCCACATAATCACCGGTAAAACTGCGGGGATCACTAGGGCCTAAAAATGGAAGCATTAAGAAAGGCCCTGTATCTAAGCCCCATACTGCTAACGTTTCACCAAACTGCTCACGTTTGCGCTCTATACCAATTTTCGATGCGACATCGAAAGTACCAACTAAGCCCACTGTAGTGTTAATCAGGAAGCGGGCCAGGCTGTCTAAGCCATCATCTACTTTACCTTGAAAAATATTATTCAAAAAGTTAGCTGGCTCTTGTAGGTTATCTGTAATATTCACTAACCCTGTACGTGCAGGCTGAGGCATAACCGTTACATAAGTAACGGTTATAGGGCGTAAAATATACGCATCTAATACATCCCAGTTAAAATCCCAAATTTCACGGTTGACGGGTTCAAACGGGTCACGTGGGTCGGACGTATCTACTACCGCAGCATTCGTAGTCGTCCCTTGAGCTTGCTCTTGGGTATGGTTACTCGCACACCCCCCTAGAAAACTTGCAGCAATAATCAGCCCGATAGCGAGTGACTTGGACAAATCCATACTTATAATTCCTTCTCAATAATAATGCTCAGTGAAGAGAGTTCGTTAATGGTTACACTCGCATTCACACTACCCTGCCATTCTCCTTGCGAAACGGCCACATCACCGTCTTCAGATAGCCTCGCGGTCACTATCACATCAGACAGTGTTGCTAGCGTAAATTGTGGCATCATGGCGTTATCCGTTGTCAATGCTAAAGAAATAGGAAAGCTATTTATAGGCAACTTTACAACTGCTGCAGGCATTTTGTTGCCCGAATTAGCATCTTGAGCGAATACAATTAAGAAGCCTTCTCTAGGGGCATTTTCGCGAGCTTCTTCAGACAAGTTAACGGTAACATTAAAGCCTGTCTCTTCCCCGCTGGTTTTATCTTTGCCACTGCCAGCCGACGGTTGCGCAGTATTGTGTAACCCAACCACGTCGTTGGTGTTACCTTCCAGTTCTTGAATTCGAGCGACTAAGCGCTGTGCCATATCGCTATCTTTAGGTAACTTGCCTTCTACCTGTTTGTAAAAACGCCGGGTATTGTCAAGGTCACCAAGTTGAGCAGACACCACTGCCATCATAAGGGCAAGGTTATCATTCTGTGGGTTTTCGCTAAGCAGGCTCAATAAAATCGACTGCGCTCGCTCCAAATTGTTGACATCTCCGGTAGTCATTAACGCTTGAGCGAGAGTAATACGATTAGCAGAATTAGAAGGCGCTAACTTCACCGCTCTATCGATAGCTTCAATCGCCTGTACTTCTTGGCCCATACTCAGCATTAACCTGCCAAAATACATCCAGCCAGTGTCGTCTGAGGGCTCTTCCCGCAGTCGCTGACGTATCGCAAGTGCAAGGCTTGCAATATCTTGCTGCGTTAAGCTGTTAGCGTTGCCGTTTGCCAACTGCTGGCTCAGCTCTGGTAATGTTTCAATAGCCTTGTTCGCTCTAACCACGCCTTCCATTTGATTGACCTGCGAATAAACAATCACGCCACAGGCGATGGCTAGTACGCCACCTAACGCCAGAGGTAAGATTGCGTTGCCTGTCTTGTGCGATTGAAACGCGCTTTCATCAACCAAAGCCAATTTCAGTTCATCAACTGCTTGGCGCTTATCATGCTCGCTGATAAGCCCTTCGGTTACTTCCCTATCTAGCTCTGCTAAACGCTGCTTAACAATTTGCGTATTGGTTAAACTGTCTTGCTTTGCGTGGTTTTTGTTACGTAACCAAGGAAAAGCAATAATTAAAAGAACAAGCGTGATTAAGCCTGAAACAATAATATAAAACTCAGACCAACTCATTCTTTCTCTCGCTCCAACATTTCATCTGCTTTGGCTAGCTTCGCGGCCATATCTTCTGGTGGCGCTACCGATTTGCGCCTTACGACGACTAGTAAGGCAATAAAAATAAATAATACCGGGCCTGCCCAAAGCCACAGTGTAGCTGCCGTGACTGGCGGTTGGTAATGAACAAAATTACCATAGCGAGATTTCATAAAATCAATGATTTCTTGTTCCGTTTTGCCCTGCTTTAATAGCGCGTAGACTTTTCGACGCATATCATGAGCTATCATGGCATCACTATCGGCAATATTTTGATTTTGACACATGGGGCAGCGCAGCTCAGCAGTAAGCGTTAAGAAGCTCTCGCGCTGTGCTGGTGTGTCGAATAAAAACTTATCTTCAGCCGCGTTAGCTGGAAAGCTGCTTAATATAACCATGAGGACCAAAATGTTAAGCACAACGGTTTTAAAGCGCGCTTTGTTAACAGCACTTTTCTTATTACCCTCAATAGCAGTAATGGAGTTGTGCAGCACATTCCTGCAATGCATCACATCTGTCGCAAGCATTATTACTCGCCCTCCTGCGCATTTATGTTACTGCTCATCACCGCTTCAACATCTACCTTTCGTTCTTTAACGTCATTTCCAGATGCTTCTGCCACAAGTTTTTTATAAAGCGGTCCTACCTTCGAATTCCAAACACGTTCGTTAATATCACCTATGTGATGCATGCGAATGATGCCCTCAGCGTCTATAACAAAATGCTCGGGTGCCCCGGTCACTCCAAGATCAAGCGACGTATCACGGTACACATCGAAAATATTATAGGCGTAAGGGTTACCATAGCGACTGAGCATGTCTGTTACTTCTTGTTGCACCCTGCTTAGTGTTTTTGTACCAAAGTCAGGGTCTAAGTCCTGATCGAAATACAAACCCACTATGTGAACGTTTTGCTCGTTTTTAAGCTGAGTAAGGTAAGGCATTTCAACAGCACATGTGACACACCATACCCCCCAGACGTTTAATATGGTTACCTTTCCTTTTAAATCATCAGGAGTATAAGTTACATCGGGCTGCATTAAATCTGGAAGTGAAAATGCTGGCAGAGTTTTGTCCTGAACCTGGGAGTCTAATTCACGCGGGTCTGAAAAAAGCCCTTTAAACAGAAATATAACTAATAAAGAAAACAGCACTAACGGAATGGCAACAAGTGGCGCTTTTTTCATTATGCGTTTCCTTTTACTGATGTATTTGATGTAGCCGATACTTGACCGTGAGATTGCACTGCGTCGTTTTTATCTTTACTACCAAATACCCGTTTTATTTTTTTCACTTTCGCCATACGGTAGCGCTTGTCGCTTATAGAAAAGATGCCGCCTATGGCCATAACTACTGCGCCAGCCCAAAGCCAAACAACAAAGGGCTTAATATAAATACGGATAGCCCAAGCGCCATTATCTAGAGGTTCACCCATCGCAATAAACAAGTCTCTAGCAAGGTTGGAGTGAATAGCCGCTTCTGTCATTGGCATGCGCTGCACGATATACAAACGCTTTTCAGGCTCTAGGTGCGCTATCAATGCTCCGTTTTTATAAATATCGAAAACGCCTTTGTCCGCTTCAAAGTTCGGACCTTGAACCTTGCGCACATCTCTAAAGCTAAAGTCATAGCCTCCAAGGGTCACGGTATCGCCGATATTCATGCGAATATCTCGTTCCATTTCATAATTCGACACAAGCGTAATACCGATAATGCAAATAGCAAAACCAACATGACCTAGCACCATGCCCCAATGACTTGGAGTAAGCTTACGAAGCTTCGCCATAACCGATGCTTTTTCTGTGCTACCTGGGGGCATCGCCGATAAACGCTGCATCACTTCTTGTACTGTCGTGACCAATATCCAAAACACCAACACCATGCCAAGCATACCCATATAGCTGGGTTCGTCGTAGGCAAAGTTAACAAGTACACCGGCGCTAAGCGCAATACCACCTGCAACCAGAAGTTGTTTTTGCAATTCGCTGGCCTTTTGCTGTTTCCAGCGCGTTAACGGACCCAGTCCCAACATCAATACAAACGGCACTATCAATAACGTAAACATTTGATTGAAAAAAGGTGCACCTACCGAAATACTCCCCAAGCCAAGTTCTTTGTGAACGAGCGGCAATAGCGTACCCAACAAGACAACTAACGTCGCGGCGCACAAGAAGACATTATTGCCCATCAGCAATACTTCTCGCGAGAACGCTTGGTAGCGGCCAGGGCTTTTTAGCGATGACGCGCGCATGGCGTAAAGCAACAGCCCAAAGCCACTAAGCGCAATGAGTATGCCCAAAATGAAAAGACCACGGGTCGGATCGCTTGCGAATGAATGTACCGACACAATTACGCCAGAGCGCACTAGAAAAGTACCCAACAAACTCAAACTAAATGCAGCAATAGCCAGAAGTACCGTCCACGACTTAAACGCTTTTCGCTTTTCAGTTACCGCCAATGAGTGCATTAGGGCCGTGCCAACCAGCCATGGCATAAAGGACGCGTTTTCTACTGGATCCCAAAACCACCAGCCGCCCCAGCCAAGCTCGTAGTACGCCCACCAGCTGCCAAGTGCAATCCCTACGGTTAAAAACGCCCAGGCTGAGATAACCCAAGGCCTTGACCAGCGTGCCCATGTCGAATCTAGTTGCCCTGAAATTAATGCTGATATCGCAAAAGCAAACGCTACTGCAAACCCCACATAGCCCATATAGAGCATAGGCGGATGAATGATCATTCCAAAGTCTTGTAACAACGGATTGAGATCTCGCCCGTCGACTGGGAAAAACGGTAGCATGCTGTCAAAAGGGTTTGAGGTGAGAAGCATGAAAAGGTAGAAACCAATGCCCACCATGCCAAGCACAGACAACACTCTCGCGACCATAGCAAGAGGAATACCCTTGCTGAATATCGCCACTGCTACTGTCCAAATTGAAAGCATCAGTACCCATAGCAGAAAAGAGCCCTCGTGGCCGCCCCATACTGCTGTAATTTTATAATAGATGGGAAGCCGACTATTTGAGTGCTGCGCCACATAAGCCACACTGAAGTCGTCAGTAACGAAGGCATAGGTCAAGCATACATAGGCGATGAGCGTAAACAAAAATAGCCCAATTGCCAATGGCTTTGCTGTTGCCATCAGCGTCTCATGCTGACGATGCGCCCCCCATAGAGGGTACACGGCTAATAAAATAGATAAAACTAACGCAAGGGTTAGCGCAATATTTCCAATTTCAGGGACCATGATTATTTGCCCCCAGCGCTACTTGGCGTCTCGTAGCTTGGCATATTTTCAGGTTTTACGTGTTTAATTCCTTTCATTTTTTCAGCAAGCTCTGGTGGCATATACTCTTCATCATGTTTCGCCAGCACTTCCTGCGCTTTAATCGCGCCTGCGTCTGTAAGTATGCCTGTAGCAACTATGCCCTGACCTTCTCGAAATAAATCAGGAAGAATGCCGTTATAGGTTACCGTTACTTTTGGACCTGTATCGACTAGATCAAAACTCACTGCTAAGCTTTCTTGATCCCGTCTTACACTACCAGGCACCACCATCCCACCTATCCGAAGGCGCTGGCCAACCTGGGGCTTCTGTCCATTTTTGCCTTCAATGATTTCACTAGGCGTATAAAAAAGGTCAATACTGTCGTTTAGGGCGTAAAGCATTAGTCCAATTGCGCTTACTATTAAAAAACCGATAATTCCCACTACGGCTAGTCGCTGCTTTCGTCTCGGGTTCATGCAACTCTCACTTCGAAAAAACTAATAAACAATAAAAACGCAAGTTAAGGCTATGTACACTTATCTTGTTAATACTAAGTACTGGCTTGCTGTTGTTTTCGCGCTCTTTTTATGCGCGCTTTACGCTCTTGCTCCACCACAACCTGCTTTAGGAGGTTTTGGTGTTTAATAAAACTCTGAATAGCAATAATGCCCATGGCCACAAAAGTAACGCCAAACGACAGCCATACGTAAAACGCATAGCCCCCCATATTGATAAAAGCGGCAAACGAGTCAAACTGCATACTAATTGCCCTCCGTCATATTTTGGTTGGCTGCTCTTTTTTGCTGTGTATTGGCTAGCTGCTGTTTAGCAAGCGTTTGTACCCAAGGCCTGTGCATTTCCCGTAATACTATTTCATTGCGAAGGCGCACTGTGGTCACCGCACCAATAAAAAAAGCAAAACCTAAAAGGTTAATTAACAACGGCCACAGCATCTCTGGCGCAATTGACGGGTTGTCGAATTTACTAATGGTGGCTCCTTGATGCAATGTGTTCCACCATTCCACTGAATAATGAATAATAGGGATGTTTACCACACCTACAAGTGCCATCACGCCTGCGGCTTTACCTGCTTGTTGCTTATCTTCAAATGCGCCATAAAGGGCAATAACCCCCATGTACAAAAACAATAAAATAAGCTCCGAGGTAAGACGTGCATCCCACACCCACCAAGCGCCCCACATGGGCTTACCCCAAGCTGCACCGGTAAAGAGCGCTATAAATGTCATTACTGCGCCAATTGGGGCCATGGCAATCATACTCATATAGGCAGTGCGCCACTGCCACACCATACCTACTAGGGCTGCTATCGCCATAGCAACATAGGTCCCCATCGACAAGATAGCGCTAGGCACATGAATATAGATGATTCGAAATGAATCTCCTTGTTGATAATCTTGAGGCGCGAATGCTAGCCCCCAAACGGTGCCTATGCTCAAACAAAGTAATGCACCAGCCCAAAACCAAGGCTGTAATGTTAAACAAAGCTGATATGCTCGCTCTGTTTTAGCGTAAGGGTGTAACCACTTCCACATTAGTTTTGACTCACTTTTAAAGAATACGCTATGGCAAACGGCGCTAATGCTGTGGCCAGTAAAAGCATGGCGGCGATAATAGCAAGTTGCGCGTGATAAGGTAATTGCAGTGCGGCAGAATCCACAGCCGACGTGGCAAATATCAGTAACGGAATAAAGACAGGGATGAGTAGCAACGCCAACAGTACTCCGCCTTTTTGTAATCCTACGGTTAGCCCTACAGCGATGGCGCCAATTAAGGAAAGCAATGGTGTACCCAGCAACAAAGTTAGAACAAGCGCGACATACATATCGACTGTTAAATTTAAAAACATGGCTAGCAGCGGCGACAACAGCAATAGAGGAACAAAACTAACCAGCCAATGAGCAGCGACTTTTACCGCGCTCACGGCAGGTAATGCCATACCCGAGAGTATGTATTGCTCTAGCGAACCATCCTGAAAGTCATCCCGAAATAGCCTTTCCATCGCCATGAGAGAAGACAAAATTGCAGCAATCCAAATCACTCCAGGCCCAATGCGCTGGAGGGTATCAGGAGACGGGCTCACTCCTAAAGGAAACAATGTTACCACCATGAGTAAGAACATCAGTGGCTGCACCAATTCTGCTTTTTGCTTAAACGCAATTTGCATGTCACGTTTAAAGATTCCGTGATAGAGCGACATCAGAACCGGTACTCCAAATCAAATACACGGTGTTTACCCGCGGTTTCAGATAATGGCTGATGAGAAGTAGTAACAATGAGGCCGCCCTTGGCGACATGATCTTTCATACTTGATTCAAGCATGTGGATCCCTTTTACATCTAGGGCAGTAAAAGGCTCATCGAGTATCCAAACCTTGGCAGGCTTTAACCACAATCGTGAAAGCGCTACGCGACGCTGTTGCCCTGCAGAGAGATATCGAACTGGAACATCTTCAAGTCCAACTAGACCTACTTTCTCCAACACGTCGTAAAGCGCATTAACGTCCACAGACACCTTGTGCTGCGCTAACCAAAAAGACAAATTATCTAAAGCTGAAAGGCTTCCGTTAGTGCCGCTTTTATGACCAAGATAAAAAAGCGCTTGGTAGTAGCCTGATTTATCTTTTGATATGTCTATTCCATTATATAAAACGGTACCTAGTTCAGGTTCACTTAGCGCTGTTAGAATACGAAGTAAGCTAGTCTTTCCAGCACCATTAGGGCCACGCAGATACAGTAGTTCGCCAGCATTTATCACTAGCGAAAGCCCTTCAAATAGGGTTCTGTCTCGTTTGCTGCACGTTAAGCCGCACGCCTCTAACACTGCCTAGCTACTCCCGACCAAAAAATAGGTTCTGAAAAATGGCGCTAGTCTACCACATGAACGCTTTTTCGCAGTCGCGAATTCCAATTAAATATGATTTACTTCAACAACAAAGGCGTTTTTCCTGAAGCAATTCCCACTTAAGGACGAATTCTTTCGCTGCGCTCTTTTACGAGCTTTTTTGTTGCGGAACAGCTCTCACGCGCTTTGCTATACTGAAATGAGTAAGGAAAAGCGCGAACGTGCCGATATCTCAACTATGACAACACCACTATCATCACTTTTGGCTGCAGCTTTGAGCCAGTCAAGCGGCCCTTCTGCATCTACCTCCGCGTCCTCACAGTTAAGCGGAAACGCCGGTGCCGCTAATCAAGTAGGAAGCGGAAGTACGCCTCCGGCTGCTGCAAACGCTGCACTGTCACGGGCTGTAGCAATCGATAATGGCGTAAAAGTAGTCGTGGAACGATTACCTGAACGAGTGCTATCGATAAGTACATCGTCGAACAACGCTCCATCAGTAACCGCACAAACACTGAATGTAGTGTTGCCCAAAGAGGTAGGCGCTAAACTTTCCAAGCAAGCGATGAATAACGCACAACTTGCTCTTTTGCCTCAACCTACTGCTTCTCGAGCCCCAAACAGCTCTGAAAGAGCCCCTCAAGGACAGTCGAACGCACCATCAGCTGTGCTGCTCTCTACTAGTTTATCTCAACAAAGTGTGTCGTTATCAGCACAAGATAAAGCTGAATTACTCAAAGCCGTAGCTCAGGCTCTTGCCGCGAACAACGCAGCCGTAACGCTCAAGGGCAAGCTTTTTATTTCAACAAAAAATGAAAGCTTTGGGCAACTCATGCTTGCTACATCGAAAGAACAAGCTGTGCCTCTTACCGATATAAATACGGAAAAAGCTGATAGCAGTGCCAAGGCGGCGCTTCAAAAGTTAATTGGTCAGCAGGTAGTACTGGGGCTCAGTCGAACAAGTAACGGCAGTGTCGTTTTACAAATTTCTCAAACTCATCTTGCTGCAAGCAGCAGTCTAAATACTGATAGTCGCGTTCAAGACTTTTTCACCAACAACACTGGTAGCGCAAATAAAGTCGCTGTGGCCACACATAAAAATGTAAGCACCAACTTACAACATACACTCATTGAAAAGGCACTTAGCCAAGGGGGAGTTGTAGTAGAGCACAGCGCAAAAAACTCGGCCCGTCTCAGTGCGCTACTGCAAAACTCAGGTACTGAAGCAAATGTACTAAAAGCGCTTTCTGCGCTGACGTTGTCGGACGGTAAGCTAACAACACGCACAGCTCAACAAAACGCGCTGGTGCAAATAAGCTTATCAACAAGCAGCATTTCCCCACCCTCTATTCCTGTTTTGACAAATGACCAAGTGAATAGACTGAATCTTTCACAACTTCCCAACGGAATAGGGATAGGGGCGGAAAACGGACTGGGGAGAAGTGACACCATTGTTTCGCCGTCTATCTCAAACCTCCGAAGTGAAGCTCCTACACAGCTTAAGGGTAGTGATGTTCACAATGCCATCACAACACTCTCACGGATATTGCTCAGTCAAACGGGTAACACAAATAAGGCGCTAAGCGAGTTAATCGCTATTGTGGAGAACGGAAGGTTACCGCCAAACAAGGGCGTATCCAATGCTCAACATTTTGATAAAATCCTGCAGCATTTAAAAGGCCTAGACGCACTCAATGCTAAGCCCTCTCAAATTAAGGTATCTATTCAAGATTTTGTTGGCCCCCCCAAACCATCTAATGAGCAACTGTCGTCTACACTTAAAGGCACTACCTCACAAGCGAAGGATACTATTAATGTCGATAAACTCGCCGAGCAGAGCAACTTAGTAAAAGACAACGCAGGTAAATCTTCTCTTGCAGCGCTTGCTCAGGCGTTAAGTGGCCAAGCTAAAGGCTTGTCGAGCAGCTTGCTTTCCAACATTATCCAGCAGTTAACCGCTTCACAAAATAAATCTTTAGGCGCGCCCCCCACTATTTCTGATACAAGCTCGCCTCATGCTAATCCAAACGCAATTGAAGGCCCAGCTAGTGAAACCTTAACGGCTGACGAAGAAATGAAAACGTCGTCAAGAAAAGTAGTAGCCGATATGAATGAACAAAGTTTATCACAACGATTGCAGCAGCTCATATCCACCCAAACACTTGTTACAACCCCTTTAAGTTTAACTTCACCGGTAAACTCATCTAATTTCATTCAGGGGCTTGTTGCTTTAGTTCAACTTGCGTTAGCTGGTCGCGCGATGCAGAGACAGCCAAGTTTAAAAACACAAATAGATGCGCCAGACTCCGTTGTTTCAAAAACATTGGCTAATATGGGGGTAACCTCACAGCCTAGCCGAGTTAGCCAAGACATAAATCAGTTAGACGGCCGGCAGCAGCTACTGGCACAACTTAAAACCTTACTTAGTAGTCACCAGCAAAACAAAATAGCCAACGTTGACAGCCGTATTCAAGGGCAAGACAATTTTTACTACATTTTGCCATCGCTTTCACAACATCACTCTCCGCCAGAGCTTCTAATAAAGCGCGAGCAAGGAGGGCCAAACCATAAAAGCGTACAAGCGGGACAGCGCTCTCTTTGGAATATTACGATGAAGCTAGATATTGGTGACAGCGGCCAAGTTCTGGCGAAGTCTAAAATTGATAAAAACACAATAACGTTAGACCTATATGCATCCAGCGACGAAGTATTAAAGCGAATAAGTGACACTCTGCCCTACTTAAAGCGCCGGCTAACCTCCCTCGGACTTTCAGTTGAAAGCACGAGCTTACAGCGGGGACACATTCCTGAAACACTTAATTCTCGTCCCCACCAAATTTTCGAAACTCGGGTATAAGCGGGTAATTTATGACTGACTCACAAAAAACAAAACGTGCCATTGGTCTTAAATACGCAGGTGGAGACAAAAAAAATGCACCAAAAGTAGTCGCTAAAGGCTATGGGGGTTTAGCCGAAGCAATCATTGCTATGGCTGAGGAAACTGGGATACTAATTCACGAAGATCCCTATTTAAGTGAAGTGCTCGCTACACTCGACGTAGGGCAAGATATTCCTGAATCACTTTATTACGTAATTGCAGAGCTCCTTGCTTATTCTTACGTGTTGCAAGGAAAAATTCCTCCCGGGTGGGAAGGTATTATTAAACGAGTGGATTTTGAAGTGTGACATGTGAAAGCAAAGCCCGATGATTGATGTCGTCTGACCAGACCTTTTTGAAAATGGGATGGCTATTGACTTTATTTGGTGCCATTCCTTTTTTATGTATAAGAGCTCGCTGAAGGCGAGCTCTTATACAAGTTCTTTAATTTTCTTGAAACTATCTAAAGAGCACTTTTTCTTTGTTAAACCAGTGGATGCAGAAGAAAATCAGCCCTGTTGCGATTACTGCGGTTGAGGTAAAAATACCAAACAGCGCAAAATAGTCCATGGTGCCTTTAAACAACTCTTTCATCGCAAGAGCAACGTTAGTAAGCGGCACCCAAACCCAACCGCCTTTAAGCTCCACACCTGGCATCATTGCAATGATAACAGGGAAGATAACCACCATAATGAGCGAACCCATATAGCTTTGCGCTTCTTTAAAAGAGCGGGCATAAATAGATAGCGATAATAATACAGCTGCAAATACAGCCACCACAGGCACCAACATTAAAAAGATCAACAAGAAGTCTATAAGACCAATCATAGACATTATCTTTACCACAAATTCAACGGCCATGCCTTGCGATAGCACCAGCCCCCATATTGCCATAGAGGAGACCGTTATAAGCGCTGTTACAATACCTGCTGCTGCCACCGTAAAGAATTTACCTAGCACTAGTTTGTGGCGATCCATAGGTGAAATAAGCAACGTTTCTAATGTGCCTCTTTCTTTTTCACCTGCTCCTAAGTCTGCTGCAGGGGCCATTGCTCCTTGTAAACACAGTATAAAGATGAAGTAAGGCAGCATGCCTCCAAGTCGTTCACCCCATACCTCGCGATCGTCAGCAACGTTCTGCTTTTCAATTTTAATAGGTTGCAATAGTGCTTCCTGTTGTGTCTCATCAAGATTAAGCTGAGCAAAAGCCGCCTGCTGAAATGCATCGGTATACTCATCAATAATCTCAGAAACACGCCCCATGACTTTATTTAGGCCTGCATCGTTGAGATAAAGGGCAATCTTATGCTGACCTGAATTCAAAACATCACTGTCAAAGGTTTCAGGGATAACCAATACGAAGTCTAGGGTCTCGTTCTTAATGAGCTTGGCATAGTCAGTCTCATTGCCTATTGGAACTGATTCAAACTTATCAGAGGCACTATTAAAGGACTGCACAATTGCAGGTGCATAAGCCTCACCAACGATTGCGTATTTGAGCACTTCGTTTTCCGCTTTATCTGCTGCAGAACTCATAAAGAAAAAGGCCACGCCAAAAATGGCTGGAAACAATAAAAGCGGTAGACCAATCATGAATATGATGGTTTTCTTATCGCGTAATAGCTCTTTGAATTCCTTTTTAAAGATTAACCACATTACCCATCTCCTTAGCATCCATTGAGAGTGTTTTTAGAAAGCTCTTATGCATTTGCCCGCCAGATACTTCGTCACCAGACAACGCGCTAAATGCCGCAAGCGAATCGTTAAACACGGTTTCACCTTGGTTAATAACCGTTACCTTGTCGCAAAGCGCTTGGACCTCGTCGAGATGGTGAGTTGAAAAAATCACCGGCGTACCTTTATTTTTAAGGCGCTGAATGAACTCCATTACTGTACTGGTCGCCATAATATCAAGGCCAGTAGTAGGCTCATCAAGAACCACCAGTTCCGGTTCGTGAATGACCGCACGCGCAATAGACACTTTTTGCTTCATGCCTGAGGAGAAATTTTCGGCACGTCTATCTAGAAAGGTTTGCATATCTAGCAAATCAGCTAACTCCTCGATACGGGCATTAATCACATTTTTAGAAATGCCGTGTAACTCTCCGAAGTAGCTAATATTTTCACGCCCGCTTAAACGACCGTATAGACCTGTGGAGCTGGAAAGAAAACCAATCTTCTTTCTCGCAATATTCGGGTTAGTCAATACATCTTCACCACCAATAAGCACTTTACCACTGTCTGGTTTAAGCGCCGTTGAAAGCATGCGTAATGTGGTGGTTTTACCCGCTCCGTTAGGACCAAGTAGTCCCAGAACCTGCCCTTTGTCGCAAGTAAAAGATACATCCCTTACTGATTGGAAATAACGACCTTTTAAACGTGGGTCCTTCTTCTCTTGTTCGCTAAGCTTTTTTGGGTTTTCCACCGTAAAGCGCTTTGCGAGACCTGATATTTCAATCATTCCCTTTCCTCTTTTTAGATAAACAGTTGGCTGTTCATTATTGTTGTGGGCTTATTTGCACAAAAAGCAAAGTAGGCCTTATTTATTTTTATAGTCTGTACGTGCTTAACTTTATTACAGCATTCCCTCTTTTTTTTCGCAGTACAAGTTTCACGCTTATAATAAATGTTAGTAAATATGTCCCACAAATTAATACAGGCATGAGGCATAAAAAAACCCACCGTAAGGTGGGTTTCTAAAAACTAACGCGCTGTTCTTACTCGGGAAGAGCGTCGTCTTCTTGCGTAGCAACCACTTCTTCGGCTTTCACTGTTTTTGGAAGCAGTAGTTCTTGACGAATTTTCGTTTCAATCTCGTTCGCTATTTCAGGGTGTTCTTTAAGGTACTTCATTACGTTTGCTTTACCTTGACCAATACGATCACCCTTATAGCTGTACCAGGCACCGGCTTTATCAACAAGCTTTTGCTTAACACCCAGGTCGATAAGCTCTGCTTCTTTACTGATACCTTCACCGTAGCGGATCATGAATTCGGCTTGCTTAAACGGAGGCGCAACTTTGTTCTTCACTACCTTCACGCGGGTTTCGTTACCTACTACCTCGTCGCCTTCTTTAACTGCACCAATACGGCGAATGTCTAAGCGCACTGAAGAATAGAACTTAAGCGCGTTACCACCAGTAGTGGTTTCTGGGTTACCAAACATAACACCAATCTTCATACGAATCTGGTTAATGAAGATACACAGTGTATTTGAGCGCTTGATATTACCTGTAAGCTTACGCAATGCTTGTGACATTAGACGTGCCTGCAGACCAACGTGAGAGTCACCCATGTCACCTTCAATTTCCGCTTTAGGCGTAAGCGCTGCTACCGAGTCAACAATAACAACATCTACCGCACCTGAGCGTACTAGCATGTCGCAAATTTCTAGTGCTTGCTCACCAGTGTCAGGCTGAGAAACTAATAGTTCGTCAATGTTTACACCTAGCTTTTCAGCGTATACAGGGTCTAGGGCGTGCTCAGCATCTACGAACGCACAAGTTTTGCCCTTCTTCTGCGCTTCAGCAATAACTTGAAGTGTTAGCGTGGTTTTACCTGATGATTCTGGCCCGTAGATTTCAACAACACGTCCACATGGCAAACCGCCTATACCTAGAGCGATATCAATGGTAAGTGAGCCAGTAGAAATCGCTTCAATATCCATGGCTTGGTTATCGCCTAAGCGCATGATAGCGCCTTTACCAAATTGCTTTTCAATTTGGCCAACTGCGGCGGTTAAAGCTTTTGATTTGTTATCGTCCACGTAAGTATCCTCTAGGATTTGCGGTTAAATTCTGTATTGGTGTTTTCCATATCTTTGAAATTACCAAATAATGATCACATTCTATACTGTACAAGCATACAGTTTCAACCAGTGTTTTTAATTTTCACTCAACATTTTAATTAACTGAGTAATGGCAAAGCTAATAGCGTGTTGGCGAACTTCGTCGCGATCGCCGCTGAAAACCTGTTTGATTTGCACTTCGTGCTCCCCACACAAAAAGCCAAACCAAACAGTGCCCACCGGTTTTGCGTCGCTGCCACCGCCAGGGCCGGCAATGCCGCTAACCGTTACAACGAGTTGCGCTCCGCTGTTACGGCGCACGCCTTCAGCCATTTCTTTCACCGTTTGCTTCGACACCGCGCCGTACTCTTTTAACGTGTGTTCTGTTACGCCCAGAACGCTTTGCTTTGCGTCATTAGAGTACGTCACCCAGGATTGGTTAAACCAATCAGAACTGCCAGCCACACTGGTAAAAGCAAAAGCGACTCCTCCGCCCGTACACGACTCGGCGCTCGATACGGTCCAACCTTTGCTCCTGAGTGCGTCACCCAACACATGGACTTGCGCAGATAATGCGCTATCAAGTGTTAAAGGGGTGGCGTTTGCTGTCGAATCAGTTGAAAATGTTGTGCTCATTTAGATATACCTAATTACACCTGTTGTGCTTTATCAGATCTTCGCTTGATCTTAGTGGGCGTGAGTTTATCATTTATTCCCCTCAACAGGCATTAAACCCAGCAACAAATTCGCAGAGGCATTTTTTGGAATCACATACTCCTATGATGCGCCAATACCTGACTATTAAGGCGCAGCATCCTAATATTTTACTGTTTTATCGCATGGGCGACTTTTATGAGTTGTTTTACGACGATGCCAAAAAAGCTGCTGAATTACTGGATATTTCATTAACAGCCAGAGGAAAATCTGGTGGTGAACCCATTCCCATGGCAGGTGTGCCTTATCACGCCGTAGAAAGCTACCTGTCACGCTTAGTGAAAATGGGTGAATCGGTTGCTATCTGCGAACAGGTAGGCGACCCAGCCACTAGTAAAGGCCCTGTTGAGCGTGCAGTACAGCGTATCGTTACGCCTGGTACAGTTACCGACGAAGCTCTTTTGGAAGAGCGCCGTGATAATATTCTTGCCGCTGTGTGCGGTCACAGCATGCATTATGGCTTGGCAACGTTAGATGTTACTAGCGGTCGCTTTGTTATTTTCGAGAGCGATAGTGATGAAGGCCTATTAGCTGAAATACAGCGAGTAAACCCTGCGGAACTGCTTTATCCAGAAGGATTTGAAAGTTTATCACTTATAGAAAACCGCAAAGGGCTTAGACGCCGCCCGGAATGGGAATTCGACATTGAGACTGCCACAGAGCAGTTAAACGCTCAGTTCGAAACTAAAACATTAGAAGGCTTTGGTATAAAAGGCGTCACTAAAGGCTTAGGCGCCGCGGGCTGTGTTTTACAATATGTAAAGGATACCCAGCGCACCGCCCTGCCGCATATACGCCGCATTCAGACCGAACAGCAAGACAGCCGCGTGCAGTTAGATGCGGCCACTCGCCGAAATTTAGAACTTACCCATAATTTGTCGGGTGGCCAGGAAAATACCCTGTTTAGCGTGATGGACACCACCACTACAGCTATGGGTAGCCGCATGTTACAGCGCGTTATTCATTCGCCTTTGACTGATCAACATGAACTTCACAGCCGCTTAGATGCTGTTGAAACTTTCATTAATGATGACCCTGAAGATATTCGCACCGCGTTAAAGCACATTGGTGATATCGAGCGCATTATGGCGCGATTAGCGCTTCGCTCAGCCAGACCTCGCGACTTTGCGCGGTTAAAAAATGCGTTTAATGCCCTGCCAGATTTACAAGATGCACTTGGTCGATTCGATACAGGGCAAGTTAAAAGCATTAGCGAAACTATTGGCACTTACCCTGAGCTTCAAGCCCTGCTGAACGAAGCTATTATCGACAATCCTCCTGTAGTTATAAGGGACGGTGGCGTGATTGCCGAGGGCTACAACGCAGAGCTTGACGAACTGCGTAAGCTATCGCAAGGCGCAACTGACTATCTAGACGCCATGGAGCAGCGAGAGCGAGAACGCACGGGAATTTCTACATTAAAAGTAGGTTATAACCGAGTACACGGGTTCTTCATTGAAATTAGCCGAGCTAACAGTGCTCTAGCACCTGCAGAATATATCCGCAGACAAACCCTTAAAAACACGGAACGTTACATAACGCCTGAACTTAAAGAACACGAAGATAAAGTGCTCAGCAGTCAAGGCGCTGCGCTTACGCTAGAAAAGCAGCTTTATGAAGCCTTGTTCGACAACTTTGCACCTTACCTTAACAATTTAATAGAAACCGCCGCAGCACTAGCCAAGCTCGACGTGCTGTGCTGTTTTGCAGAACGTGCTGTATCCCTTGACTGGCATCGCCCACATTTAAGTCAAGAATGCGCACTTACCTATGACGCCGGTCGCCATCCTGTGGTTGAAAATGTGATGAAAAACCCTTTCATTGCGAACCCGCTTCAGCTTGACTCCGAGCGCCGCATGCTGATCATAACCGGACCGAACATGGGCGGTAAATCAACCTATATGCGCCAAACCGCGCTGATTGCCTTGTTGGCATGCATTGGCAGTTTTGTGCCTGCAGAAAATGCTCACATCGGAAAGCTTGATAGAATTTTCACCCGTATTGGTGCTTCAGACGATCTAGCCTCTGGCCGCTCTACCTTTATGGTTGAGATGACGGAAACGGCAAATATTCTTAATAATGCTACCGAAAACTCGCTGGTATTAATGGATGAAATAGGTCGTGGTACAAGTACCTATGATGGTTTGTCGCTAGCATGGGCCTGCGCGAGTTATTTGGCGAAGCAGCTTAACGCTTATACGCTTTTTGCGACGCATTACTTCGAACTTACTGAACTTCCAGAAACGCAAAGCGGCGTCGTAAACGTGCACTTAGATGCGATGGAGTTTGAAGATACCATACGCTTTATGCATACCGTCTCTGAGGGCGCTGCTAGCAAGAGTTTTGGTTTACAAGTCGCTCAGCTTGCTGGCGTGCCAAAAGCAGTGATAAAAGCGGCCCAACAAAAGCTGTCCGTATTAGAATCATCACACCTTATGATAAATGGCGAAAGTGTGTCAGAAGACGTGCAAGACAAGCCGACGGCACCAATGAGCAAGGCGAAAACCTCCGCCAGCAACGGGTCTAAAGCTAAAGGCCAAGCGGAGATGCTTTTTCCTGACAAACCGCACCCCGTGGTAGAAGCCCTTGAAAACTTATCACCCGATGAGTTGTCACCGCGCCAAGCACTTGACCTCATATACACACTCAAGCGCTTAAGCCAATCGTAAAATTGTGCATCATGTGGGCAAATTGATTGTCTGCCCACATGATTTTGCGTATACTATCGCCCCGTCCAAAGTGTAGCTGGTTTTGTTCTAAACTCAGCCTATATTTATCATACAACCCAAACGTTCTAGGTTTCGCATGACAAATTATATTTTCGTCACCGGTGGTGTAGTTTCATCGCTAGGTAAAGGTATTGCTGCAGCATCGTTAGCCGCAATTCTTGAAGCTCGCGGTCTCACCGTTACCATGTTAAAGCTCGACCCCTATATCAACGTCGACCCAGGCACAATGAGCCCTATTCAGCATGGTGAAGTATTTGTTACCGATGACGGCGCAGAGACCGACCTCGATCTTGGTCATTATGAGCGTTTTATTCGCACCCGTATGACTAAGCGCAACAACTTCACAACCGGCCGGGTATATGAAGAAGTACTGAAGCGCGAGCGTCGCGGTGATTACTTAGGCGCAACCATTCAGGTTATCCCTCATATTACCAATGAAATTAAGCGCCGCGTGATTGAAGGTGCTGAAGGTCATGATGTGGCTATTGTGGAAGTGGGCGGAACCGTAGGTGACATCGAGTCACAACCATTCTTGGAAGCTATTCGTCAGCTTGGTACCGAAGTCGGCCGTGAGCGCGCTATGTTCATGCACTTAACGTTAGTACCTTACATGCCAGCATCAGGTGAAGTAAAAACTAAGCCTACGCAACATTCAGTAAAAGAACTGCGTTCTATTGGTATTCAGCCAGATATTCTTGTTTGTCGCTCAGTGGGAGCACTGCCGGCGAGCGAGCGCTCTAAAATTGCGCTTTTCACTAATGTTGCTGACAAAGCTGTTATCTCTTTGAAAGACGTAGACAGCATTTATCGCATTCCAGCTGCACTTAAAGCACAAGGCATGGATCAGCTTGTGGTTGACCGCTTTGGCCTTGAGTGTGAAGAAGCCGACTTATCTGAGTGGGAACAAGTGCTTTACGCTGAGTCAAACCCTACCGCTGAAGTAAACATTGGTATGGTAGGCAAGTATGTAGAGCTACCTGACGCCTACAAGTCTGTTAATGAAGCGCTCAAACACGCAGGGCTCAAAAACCGCCTAACTGTGAACATCCACCATATTGATTCACAAGATGTAGAAAGCAAAGGCACCCAAATTCTAGAGCAGTTAGATGCTATCTTGGTACCTGGAGGTTTTGGTGAACGTGGCATTGAAGGTAAAATTGCCGCAGCCCGCTATGCCCGTGAAAACAAAGTTCCTTACCTTGGCATTTGTTTAGGTATGCAAGTAGCTCTCATCGAATACGCACGCAATGTTGCTGGAATGGAAAACGCGAACAGCACAGAGTTTGACCCTGAAACACCTTTCCCTGTTGTCGGTCTCATCACTGAGTGGTTAGATGCTGCGGGCACGACCGAAGTGCGAACTGAAACATCAGATTTAGGCGGTACCATGCGCTTGGGCAGCCAGCTTTGTCACCTTATTGAAGGCACAAAAGTTCATGAGATGTATGGCAACGCTGAAATTTATGAGCGCCACCGTCACCGTTACGAAGTGAACAACAACCTGCGCGACCAAATCGAAGCGGCGGGATTAAAGGTAAGTGGTTTGTCCACTGACAAGCGACTTGTAGAAGTGGTGGAAATCCCTGATCATCCTTGGTTCATTGCGGGCCAATTCCACCCTGAGTTCACGTCAACTCCTCGGGATGGACACCCATTATTCACTGGTTTCGTTGCTGCGGCAGGAAAATACCAGAAAGAAAATCACTAATTTCTAATAAAAGGGGTGCTCTCTCCCGTTGCACCCCATTCAATTGTTGAGGAAAAAACATGGCGAAAATTAGTCGCATTATCGGACGCGAAATCTTAGATTCACGCGGAAACCCTACTGTAGAAGCAGATGTATACTTAGAATCAGGCGTAATGGGCCGAGCTGCAGCACCATCTGGTGCGTCTACTGGTAGCCGCGAAGCACTAGAATTACGCGACGGCGACAAGTCTCGTTACCTAGGTAAAGGTGTAACAAAGGCAGTTGCAGCAGTTAACGATACCATCGCGCCAGCACTTATCGGTAAAGACGCACTAGCGCAAGCTGATATCGACGGCATCATGATTGACCTTGATGGCACAGAAAACAAAGAGACCCTTGGCGCAAACGCAATCCTTGCCGTTTCTCTTGCTGTAGCGAAAGCAGCTGCAGCTGAGAAAGGCGTAGCGCTTTACGAGCACATTGCAGACCTAAACGGTACATCTGGCCAATACTCTATGCCAGTACCTATGATGAACATCATCAATGGTGGCGAGCACGCTGACAACAACGTAGATATTCAAGAGTTCATGGTTCAGCCTGTTGGCGCGAAGAGCTTTAAAGAAGCACTTCGTATGGGTGCAGAAATCTTCCACGCACTTAAGAAAGTACTTTCTGCTAAAGGTTTAAACACAGCGGTTGGTGACGAAGGTGGTTTTGCGCCTAACCTTAGCTCAAACGCTGAAGCACTAGCCGTTATCGTTGAAGCTGTTGAAAATGCTGGCTACAAAATGAATGAAGACATCACGCTAGCGCTTGACTGTGCGGCGTCTGAATTCTACAAAGAAGGCAAATACGTACTTTCAGGCGAAGACAAGAGCTTCGATTCAGAAGCGTTTGGCGACTACCTTGCTGACCTTTCTTCACAGTACCCAATTGTTTCTATTGAAGACGGCCTAGACGAGAGCGACTGGGACGGCTGGGCAAGCCTTACTAAGAAGATTGGTGACAAAGTACAGCTTGTTGGTGACGACTTGTTTGTAACTAACACTAAAATTCTTAAGCGCGGTATTGATAACGGCATTGGTAACTCAATCCTTATCAAGTTCAACCAAATCGGTTCACTAACTGAGACCCTTAACGCTATTAAAATGGCGAAAGATGCGGGCTTTACAGCGGTTATCTCTCACCGTTCTGGTGAAACTGAAGATGCAACCATTGCTGACCTTGCAGTAGGTACAGCGGCGGGCCAAATCAAAACGGGTTCACTATGCCGTTCTGACCGCGTTGCTAAGTACAACCAACTTCTTCGCATTGAAGAAGCGCTAGGTGACGCTGCAACTTACAAAGGCCTTAGCGAAATCAAAGGTCAATAATTAACGTCTTCAAAAATGATAAAAAGCCGCTTTAGATAGCGGCTTTTTTGTGTCTATTTTTCGCTCTGCTTGATGAAACCATGTAGCATCAAGCGCCGAATCTTGCTAGGGTTAGAGAACTTTAGAAAGGCATTTGAAAACCCCGATGGCTCAAGGCGACGAACTTTCCCACTCCACTCCCAATGCTCAAGTTGGCTTTTTCAGCGACGCTGGTGAGCTCGGCGGAAGCCACCCTCAATTCAATGAAATATGTACTGCTCTGTATGAAAGAGAAATCATCTCTCTCGCTCATAGTGAGATAAAAAACTTGTCATTACTTAGACGCCGAATGGGCGGGCTTCCATACCACGTAAAAGCCATTGCTCGATATATGGTAAATAACGGCAACACAATTAATCCATCTCCCCTAAAAACAGATACTCATAATGGAAGTTGGTATGCCAAGCAATCTGCGAAGTGTCCCGGCATTAATCATCTAGACGATGTAGAAAAACGTGAAGATTGGTATACAAAAAACGCTAAGTACGGCCTTGTTGTACCGGTTTTAGTTTTAAATATGGAAGGGTCTCACATTGAGCTTGATTCCATTGATATGGTAAACCAAGACAACACACAACTTCATCTGAACAAAAATGGGTGGTTCGCTAACACGGGGGAGTGTATTCACTCAACTACACAACGCGATGATTTTTCAGAGGCTACAGCGCTTTCAGTTGAAAACAAGAAACTACTGCGGCCTTCAAAGGCGATTATGACTGCAGCATCATGTGGCCATGCATGGAGTTTTAAATCAAAGCGGTCCCCACGTGCGTTATCCCTTCGCGAAATGCGTTTATCTACTCAAATCAATTGGAAGAACTTTACTCTGCTTGATAGGTGACACGGCCATATAAGCATATAAAATCAATTAAAATGCATAAAAAACCAAAAAGACCAACCACCCACAGCACTCCAATTTAGTACAAACGTCCTAATTAATAACGATCACAAGGCTAGCATCTGCATCAATAGCGAAAAACACTCTGTCCCTCCCTTCCAAAACCATCAAACTTAGGATAACCATCCTAAATAATTAAAAAACGGCTTTTATACAGGAAAAATATAGTCATTATCGTAATCAATGGTTGACCTCTTCGTGCCACATGGGTACATTGTCGCTATCAACTTGGTTAGCAAAGAAACAACAGCAAATGCGTACTCGTTTCATTCTTCTATCTCTACTCCTTATGGCAGCCAGACTGCACGGGTAGATTGCGACCAGCGATTTAAATTTACAAAGACCCGTGCAAAGCACGGGTTTTTTTTTAACTATTCAACTGAGAGAGCGTCATGACAAATCAAGTGAAAATCTTTGATACCACATTGCGAGACGGTGAGCAGGCCTTACCTGCAAGCCTAAGTGCCAAAGAGAAATTACAGATTGCGCTGGCGCTCGAGCGTTTAGGTGTAGATATCATAGAAGCAGGTTTTCCTGTTTCGTCACCGGGCGATTTTCGTTCGGTACAAATGATTGCCAAAGAAGTTAAAAACTCTATCGTTTGCGGCTTATCTCGTGCGTTACCGGGTGATATTGATGCCTGTGGCCAGGCGTTAAGTGTGGCAGAGCAATTCCGAATTCACACCTTTATCGCCACCTCAGAAATTCACGTTGGTGCCAAGCTCAGAAAGTCCCAAGACGAAATCGTAGAGATGGCGGTAAAAGCGGTAAAGCACGCCAGACAATATACTGACGATGTGGAGTTTTCCTGTGAAGATGCCGGTCGTACTCATATCGATTACTTATGCCGTATGGTTGAAGCCGCAATTAATGCAGGCGCTACAACCGTCAACATTCCAGATACCGTTGGTTACACTACACCAACTGAGTTCGGCGGTATTATCCAACAGCTGTTCAATCGCGTTCCGAACATCGACAAAGCAACAATTTCTGTACACTGCCACAACGACTTAGGCTTAGCTGTTGCGAACTCATTAGCAGCCGTCGAGCAAGGTGCCAGACAAGTTGAGTGCACTATTAACGGTATTGGTGAGCGCGCGGGTAACGCATCACTTGAAGAGATAGCCATGATCTTACAAACCCGTAAGAACATGTTGGGCTTCGACACTAATATCAACTCTACCGAAATCTCACGTACCTCAAAGTTAGTGAGCCAGCTTTGTAATATGCCGGTTCAGGCCAACAAAGCCATTGTGGGCGCAAACGCGTTTAGCCACTCATCAGGTATTCACCAAGACGGTGTCTTAAAAGCGCAAAATACCTATGAAATCATGACACCAGAAAGTGTGGGCATTAATAAGAACAATCTTAACCTAACGTCACGTTCTGGACGCCATGTTATCAAACACCGATTAACAGAGCTTGGCTACAAAGCAGAAGACTATGATTTAGAGGCGGTATACAACGCATTTTTGAAGTTAGCAGATAAAAAAGGCCAAGTGTACGACTACGACCTTGAAGCCTTGTTGTTCTTCGATAAACAGAAACACGATCAAGCATATTTCCAGCTGCTTTATCTTCAAGCTAACTCTGGCCGTGAAATCATTCCAAGCGCCACTGTTAAAATGAAAGTGGGCAGTGAAGAAATTACTCAATCAAGCATTGGTAATGGCCCTGTAGATGCTGCGTATAAAGCCATAATGTCTATACTGGGTCACGAAGATTTAGAAGTGGTGGACTTCAAATTAGATTCAAAAGGTGAAGGTGCCGACGCCCTAGCGCAGGTGAGCGTAATCGCTACCTATAAAGGCCGCCGTTTCCACGGAATAGGTCTTGCTACAGATATTGTAGAGGCTGGCGTGAAAGCCCTTATCTTCGTATTAAACAACACTTATTTAGCCGATCAAATTGATCAGCAAAAAAATCAACAAGAACGCGTTGCAGGAGTATAAATGAGCCAGTATTCAATTGCCGTATTAGCCGGAGACGGTATCGGCCCAGAAGTTATGCAGGAAGCCAATAAGGTTTTAGATGCTGTTGAAAAGAAATTTAACGTAACCCTAAACCGCACTGCATATCCTGTGGGTGGCTACGCCATTGATACTGAAGGTGAAGCCCTGCCCTCAAAAACGCTGTTGGGTTGTGAGCAAGCCGATGCGATTTTGTTTGGCAGTATCGGCGGCCCTAAGTGGGACACTCTGCCACTAGAACAACGTCCAGAACGCGCGGCATTACTAACCCTACGCAGCCATTTCGACTTGTTCAGTAACTTACGACCTGCGCGTATTTATCCTGGCCTTGAGAATTTGTCTCCCCTTCGCGAAGATATCGCAAAATCAGGCGTAGACGTTTTAGTTGTGCGCGAACTAACCAGCGGCATCTACTTTGGTCAACCAAAGGGCCGTGAAGGTGAAGGCGAAGAAGAGTTCGCGTATGACACCATGCGCTATAGCAAACGTGAAATTCGCCGTATTGCTATTGCTGCGTTTGAAGCAGCACAAAAACGTCGCGGCAAAGTGACGTCAGTAGACAAAGCCAATGTACTGGTAACCAGCCGTTTATGGCGTGAAATTGCAGAAGAAGTGTCAAAAGACTATCCAGATGTAGAGCTGGACCATATATACATCGACAACGCCACCATGCAAATCATGAAGAATCCAGCACAGTTCGATGTAATGCTATGTTCAAACTTATTCGGAGATATCGTTTCTGATGAATGCGCCATGATGACAGGCTCTATGGGCTTGTTGCCATCTGCAAGCATGAACGAAGAAGGCTTTGGCCTTTATGAGCCAGCAGGCGGTTCGGCCCCTGACATTGCTGGTCAGGGCATTGCTAACCCTATCGCACAAATTTTATCAGCCGCCATGATGCTGCGTTTTAGCATGAACTTAGGTGATGCCGCAGACGCCATCGAAAAAGCGGTCGTAGCAACACTAGAAGAAGGTGTACTTACAGGCGAGTTACTTCCTTCTGACAAACGCAGCCAAGCGGCAAGCACGTCGCAAGTCGGCGATGAAATCGTTAAACAATTAATGGCGCAGGAGTAAAAACACCTCATGGCCAAGACCTTATATGACAAAGTGTGGCAAGCCCACATTATCGACCAAATTGGTGAAGACAGCTTAATTTATATCGATCGCCATTTAATTCATGAGGTAACGTCACCTCAGGCATTTGCTGGCCTTAATGAAAAAGGCCGTAAAGTACGTCGCCCAGATCGCACTGTTGGTACAATGGATCACAGCATATCAACCCGCTCACTGGCAATCGACGCGTGTGGACCAGCTAACGCGCTTCAACTACAAACCTTAGCGACCAACTGTGAAGAACACGGTATTCAGCTATTTCCAGTGGGTCACCAGAAGCAAGGTATCGTGCACGTAATGGGCCCTGAACTGGGCTTGATTCAGCCGGGTATGACGGTGGTATGTGGTGATTCTCACACAGCTACTCACGGTGCATTTGGAGCGCTAGCCTTTGGTATAGGTACCTCACAGGTAGAGCACGTACTGGCGACACAAACGTTGAAACAAAGCCGCGCGAAAAGCATGCTTATCAACGTAAATGGCAAGCTTCCTGTCGGTATTACCGCAAAAGACATTATTCTTGCCATTATCGGCAAAATTGGCCACGCTGGCGCTACTGGCCATGTTATCGAATACGCAGGTGAAGCTATCCGCGGTTTGAGCATGGAAGAGCGCATGACGGTGTGTAACATGAGTATTGAAGCTGGCGCGAAAGCAGGCCTTGTTGCACCAGACGAGAAAACCTTTGCTTACCTTGAAGGCCGTGAATACGCACCGAAAGGCCAAGACTGGGAAGACGCCGTCGCTTACTGGAAAACCCTTTACACCGAAGAAGGCGCAACCTTTGACACTGTGGTCGAGCTTGAAGCGGCAGATATTGCTCCTCAGGTTACGTGGGGCACAAACCCTGGTCAGGTTATTGGCGTAAACACACCGGTACCTGCACCTGAAGACTTCAGCGACCCGATTGAAAAAGAAAGCGCAGTAAAAGCGCTTGAGTATATGGGTTTAAAACCCGGTGAAAAGCTAGCCGACGTTGCAGTAAACCACGTATTTATCGGCTCATGTACCAACGGACGAATTGAAGATATGCGCGCAGCGGCACAAATCGCCAAGCGAGGTAAAGTAGCCGACTCAGTGACTGCCATTGTGGTGCCAGGCTCAGGTAATGTTAAACGCCAGGCTGAAGCAGAAGGCTTAGATAAAATCTTTACTGATGCTGGCTTTGAGTGGCGCTTGCCGGGCTGCTCAATGTGCCTTGGTATGAATGACGATAAGCTAGTAGCAGGCGATAGATGTGCCTCTACCAGTAACCGTAACTTTGAAGGTCGTCAAGGCCGCGGTGCACGCACTCACTTAGTAAGCCCTGCAATGGCTGCCGCTGCTGCAATTACCGGTCGCTTTGCTGACGTTAGAGATTATCAGGAGTAAGTTATGTCTGAACAAGGTTTTACACAACACACAGGCATTGCTGCGCCACTTGATCAGGCCAATGTCGATACCGACCAAATCATTCCAAAGCAGTTTCTAACTGGCGTAACTCGTGCTGGCTACGGCAAACATTTGTTTCACGACTGGCGCTATTTGGATTTAGAAGAGAAAGAGCCAAACCCAGCGTTCGCGCTGAATAAGCCAGAACACAAAGGCGCCAGTATTTTGCTAGCTCGCGAGAACTTCGGCTGTGGCTCAAGCCGAGAACACGCCCCGTGGGCACTTGCCGACTTTGGTTTCAAAACAGTTATTGCCACCAGCTTCGCTGATATATTCTACGGTAACTGCATTAATAATCAGCTAGTGCCAGTTGCGCTATCCAGCGAGCAAATGGACGCATTGTTTGCTGCACTAAAAGCTAATCCAGCGGTTGAAATAACCGTGGACTTACCTTCACAAACCGTAAGCTTTGATGAAACTAGCTTTAGTTTTGATATAGCGGAACATCATAAAAACAACCTAATTAAAGGGTTGGACGCTATTGGGCAAACACTCGAACTAACCGAAGCAATTGAAGCTTTTGAAGATAAGCAACCAGCGTGGTTGTAAAACAGAGCTTAAACGTTTTTTAAGACGCAACGTCTAAAAAGAGCGCTATAAATGCGCTCTTTTTATATCTGCCGAACTTGCACTAGCAAGTGCTTAATGTCTTTTTTCAAAAATTACCCGTCTATTCAGCATTGAACTTACACTTACATTCATTATTATTTATGCGAAAGATGTGTAAACACCTCACTTTTTCTATTGGAATATCGTACTATTCGTTTCTATTGTAGTTGATGGTTTTGGCAGTAACATGCCCCACAGGAGAGATAATGCTAGAGCAAGTGCCTATTGATGAATTGCAGCCGGGAATGTACGTCAATCAAGTACTTGAACAGACGGGCTCACTTAAAATGCGTTCTAAAGGTATTGTTAAAACTCAAGCCATTATAGATAACCTTAAATTAAAAGGTATATTAAGCGTTGAAGTAGATTTTACGAAATCAAAGCTTCCTAAAACGCAAAAGGCGCCAGAGCCAGCAGAAGAAACACAACCAGAGGTGGCGAAGCCCTCGGTTAAGCCAGTCGGTCGCGATTCAATTAGTGAAGCTAGCGACCTTTACGATAGCGCACTCTCTATACAAAGCAGTTTTTTGAAGTCGCTCAAAAATGGGGCGGTAAAAGACTTATCTCCCATGGAGTCGCTTTCTCATAGTCTAATCGAAAGTGTTTTTGACAATAAAGATGCGCTTAGCTGTCTTACCATGATCAAAGACACAGACCAATATCTTCTTGAACACAGCATCAACTGTAGCGTGCTAAGCGGTATATTTTGCGAATTTCTTGGTTACGACAGAGATATTATCGAACAAGTAAGCTTAGGTACTTTACTGATGGACATCGGTATGTCATCGCTACCAGATGAAATCCGTAACAGTAAAGGCGCGTTCTCACAAGGCGACTGGGAAGTGATGAAAACTCACGTTCAAATTGGCGTTGAGCTAGTTGAACAATGTGGAGAAATATCAGACCTATCGCTACGGATTATCGAAGAACATCACGAACGCATAGATGGCAGTGGCTACCCCAAGGGCTTAGTTGGCGACGAAATTTCTGAGTATGCGCGTATTGCCGCGATTGTTGATGCCTATGATGCTATGACGTCTAACCGCTCACATAAAGAAAGTATTACTCCAACTCAAGCCCTTAAGCGCCTGACAGCAACAGAGAATTTAGATCAAGACTTGGTCAAGCAATTCATTCAATGTATTGGTGTTCATCCCGTTGGTTCACTGGTTAGACTTAAAAGCGGCAAGCTTGGCATCGTGAGTAAGATAAACCCTAAAGATCCGGTAAGCCCCCACGTGATGACGTTTTACAGCGTTACCTCTCAACACTTCAATGAAGTTAAGCGCATTGATTTAAGCTTGTATGAGGATGAGATCGTTTCAGGTGTGCGCCCAGAAGAGTTTAGCTTGAATTTGCCTAAGTTTTTCAGAGATGTTTTCGTAAACCAAATACCGATATAAAATATCAGTATAAGGCCTAATTCAAAGCCCTGATAACGTCTCTCCTTGAGCCTAAATTCATTATTGAGCGACGAAAAAAAGCCTGATTTGAAAACTACGTCGAATCAGGCCTTATACCAATCCGCATAGAT
>NZ_BLIJ01000034.1:0-42284 GCF_009811475.1 Alteromonas sp. KUL150 | reverse complement strand
ATTGGTATTACGTATCTTTTAGCATTGCGCATTGAAAACCGGCTTTCGTTTTCTATCAGATGGAAACCGTTACCAATCTGTCAACGCTGCCATGGTGAAGAGTTCATCTTCAAACGAAAGTACCACACGCTGGGCTTCAATATTTACTATTTGCACCCTATCAGCAATCCAATCCCCCTCGCCGACCTGACGTCCGTTGACTCTCACCCATCTATCAGCGGGACGAGACGCATACATGTGCGCACTGAAATTCATCGATGGAAGTCTTGTTAGTAAACGAACGGGTAGCTGATCGACACGAGGAATATCGTCTCTTACGGTTACTTTACTTTCTTTTGGCTGCTCGTTATCTTGCGCTTTGGTATCAAGCGCTTCAACAGCCGCGTTGAAGCGGGCCATCAGCTCTGGAGACACAGATACATCAGACTGCGAGGTACTTTCGTTAAGCACCTTTCCTTCATAGTTCTGTGAATTGACCCCTTGTGGCTCACCGTCTTGCGGAGTTTGTTCGTAGCCCCTGTTTACGGCTGGTGCTGTGGTCTGTGCTGTGCTATTTAGATTACTTACAGCATTCTCACTGCCACGCTGGTTGTTACCTGCAAGAAAATCCTCTCTCGCTGTGTCTCGCTGATTATATGCGGTACCGTTAGCCGAATTGTTGTTTTGCCCTGGCTGGGTTTGTGCACTTGCTACATCATTAGCGTTGTTTCTCTGCCCTATATTCTGGCCGGTTGATTGCTCTTCTACCCCGGTGCTCCCCCCATCAACCGACTCGACGCTTCTATTACTACCCTGTTGCGACACAACCTGTTGAGGGGTAGCTAAAGCCGTATTGTTTTCATCCTTACTATCGCTCTTAGCATCCACACTACTAATGGATTGCGATACTAACGCCGGCCACCAGCGCTCAGTCGTCGCGGCTGAAAATCCAATACACAAACCGCCAAGAATAACGACAGCAAAAAGCCCAAATTGCTTGGTATACAGCTTCCATGCCGATGGTAAGCCTTCCACCGTTGGCAAAAACAAACTGCGATTAAACTGCTCGTTAAGCGATTTATCAAACTTAGCGGTAGTATCGTGTTCACCACGGAGCAGCGCTTGAGTTTGGGTTCTATGGTGCGTTGCAGCAGGTGCAATTTCAACGGTTTGTTCAGGGTCTATTTCAACTTCCTGTACTCCCATTTCAGATAAGCCCTGTACCATGGCATCACTGGTCACCAAGCCCGACTTTCTTATTTTTACTGGCCCGTTCTGTTGAGTAATTTGAACAATTACCATTCCAGGCTTTAAATTTTCAATGGCAACGATATTAGACATACAAACTCCCTAGCCCGTAGCCACAACACACCGCCAATACAAACGTTGCCATCAAATACCACTTGCGCTGACTCTGTACTCGCTGACTTACTACATCTTCACCTAAGATTTGCTCTGCCGCGGCCAAGAAGATTGGCTTTTGCACAACCGCATGCTGCTTGGTAAAAGACAAGGTTAACGCACGGTCGCAAAGCAAATTAATAACCCTTGGAATTCCACCTGTAATTTGATGTACCGCGCGAAGGGTAGATTTACTAAATATACTAATATCACCTTCGGCTACACTTAGGCGGTGAGCAATATAGGCGCTCACTTCTGGCGCTGTTAAAGGAAGTAAGTGATAACGAGCGGTTATGCGCTGTGCAAGCTGGCGCAATTCATTGCGTTTTAACAACTGCTGCAGTTCAGGCTGACCGATTAGCACTACCTTCAACAATTTTTCCCGATTTGTTTCTAAATTAGTTAATAAACGGAGCTGTTCAAGTACTTCTGGCATCAAATGCTGTGCTTCGTCGACCATCAAAACCGTATTAATGCCAGATTGATGATTCTCTGCCAGTTTAGACAAAATAAGATCGGTAAAATATTTTAGGCTCGCTCTTTCAGGGGTGTACGGTAATCCTAATTCATCACAAACCGTTGCCAATAACTCAAGGGCTGACAGCGTCGGATTTAGGATCATGGCTACCTGCGTATTATCTGGTAGCTGCTGTAATAACTTTCGTGAAACCGTTGTTTTTCCTGTGCCCACCTCGCCTGTGAGCATCACAAAACCGCCACTTTCCCTAAGGCCGAAAGTCAAATGAGCTAATGCTTCTTTGTGCCTTGGGCTCATATACAAATAATCGGGGTTTGGCGCAATCGAAAAAGGATTGTCATTTAACCCGAAATAGTTCAAATACATGGTTGCTGAAGCGCCTATCTGTTTTTATTTTGACAGCGATTAAACTACCAGAGGCAACCATGAAGTGAAAGCGCATAACGATGAGGCTACGAATTTTATTTGTAACATTGCTATACTGCGCCACTATAAGCTTGGTTGAATTGATTTTTGTAACACGCCAAAAATCGTTACTCTCCAAATTAAAAAGCATTACTGACTAACAAATCATTGGAATAGCATGCAGGTATATCTCGTGGGTGGCGCAGTGCGTGACGCACTATTAAACAGAAAAGTTGTTGAACGCGACTATGTAGTGGTAGGCGCTACCCCTGAAGAAATGATTAGCCAAGGTTTTACCCAAGTGGGTAAAGACTTTCCTGTATTTTTACATCCTAAAACTCAGGAAGAATATGCGCTTGCACGAACAGAGCGTAAGTCAGGAAAAGGCTATACTGGTTTTGTTTGCGATGCATCAAGTTCGGTAACATTGGAAGAAGATTTATTACGAAGAGACTTGACGGTTAACGCCATAGCGCAAGACAACTTAGGAAAACTTATCGACCCTTACGGCGGCCAAAAAGATTTAGAGAACCGCCTACTTCGCCACGTTTCTGAAGCTTTCAATGAAGATCCTTTACGCGTATTTCGTGTGGCTCGATTTGCCACCCGCTATGCCTATTTGGGCTTTACTATCGCCAATGAAACCATGGCACTTATGCAGGCCATGGCGCAAAGCGGCGAACTAAGCACGCTAAGCGCGGAGCGCGTATGGCAAGAAACAAAGCGTAGTCTTTTAGAGAAAACACCGCATGTTTTTTTCAGCGTATTAAACGAGGCCCATGGGCTAAGTGATTGGTTTGCTGAGCTTGAATGTAGTGTAGATACTGCTTTGGCAACGTTAAAAACCGCGGTAGCGCTAGAGAAGGCTGTAAACGAAAGCTCTTTTAATAAAGGTGACTCTGGAACCCAAACATCTGAAAGCAGCGCTCTAGAAATCACTCGGCTAATAACAAGATTTACAGCTCTGCTCACTCATCTTAATGAAGAGGAAGCGAAGCGTCTTTGCAGCCGACTAAAAGTGCAAAACCAAGTCAGTGAAATTGCCATTCTAAGCAGCAAATTTAAAGACGCTCTTTTAGACATACAGAATTCGCCTGCCGACTTACTCGCCTTATTCAATGGCTGTGATGCATGGCGTAGAGAGGAACGTTTCACATTATTACTCAGCGCTTTTGCGCCTTATGCACATAACAAAGGTGTAGATTGGCAACACCAACAAAAACGCATTGAAAATGCGTTGGCAGCCGCCAACCAAGTGAACGTGCAAGATATCATTGCCACGGGCGTTAAAGGCCCTGAAATAAAAGACGCGCTTAACCAAGCCAAGCTAAACGCTATTGCATCAATCACTAACTAATATTAACTGAGCGATTCATTTGCTGTAAATTTCACTTATGTAGTTTCCCTAAGTGGTTTATACGGCTTCCCTTTCAAAAAGAAAATCAATATTTAGTTTAAGCTTTGAACCTTGATACTAATTTCTTATTTTCTTCAGCAATAATAGAAAGGTCCTGCGCTGAGCGAGTGGCTACGGCCACTCCCCGCGACAATTCTTCTGACTGAACAGCTATGCTATTTACGCTCTCGCTTACACTTTCAGAGGTTACATTTTGCTCTTCTGTTGCAGCAGCGACACTGTCAGCCATCGCTTTCACTTTTGAAATTATCTGTGACAGCTCATCCATAGCAGTGGTAACAAGATCAACTAAATGAATGCCTCCATCTGCAGCGGTTGTAGCCTTATCCATTTCCTTGACAGATAAACTTGAAGCGTTATTCATTCTGTCTACAATCTGTGATATTTCAACAGTACTACTCTGTGAACGATTCGCCAAAGCTCTTACCTCATCAGCAACAACAGAAAAACCTCGCCCTGCTTCACCGGCTCTAGCAGCTTCTATTGCAGCATTAAGCGCTAAAAGATTCGTTTGATCGGCAATAGACGTAATATCGCTAAGTAAACTATTTATGTGTGAAACTTCTCTTTGCAAAGAAGAAATCACCTCTTTTGAGTCACCTAGAAGCTTTACTAATAGCTTTATGTTGTCAGCCGCTAAGTCGGCTCGTTGCATATTCTCTTTTAAGCTTAGGTTTGCGTTATCAGTAGCGTCTTTTGTATCAACAGTATTTCTGGCAACATCAGTAATTGACATCGACAGCTCTTCCACCGAGGTCGCAACCATTTGCGTCTCTTGCAGTTGTTGATTAACACTGTTGTTACTTTGTTCCATAGTAGCGCTAAGCTCTTGCGCTGATGAAAATACGCTTTCACTGTTCTCTTTTATTTTGAGGACAATATTTTGTATCTGCTCAATAAAACTGTTGAACGGAAGGATGATATTGTTTATTTCAGAAATAGAAGAGGGTTCTAATCTTATCGTGAGATCGCCATCTCCATTTGAAAGTTCTTTACAGGCTTGCCCTACTTGCAAAAGTGGCTGAACTAAAATTTTCGCTAACCATAGAGCAATTATAATCGCGACACCCAAAATGATAATCGCTTCAATTACCGTTGAAATTGTTAAATTGGAGCGTAACTCATAAGCGGGCGACAGGGCCTCTTCCACATCTATTTCAGCTAAAAGCCCGTAATTATACTCACCAATTTTTAAGGGCACATAAGAGGAGAAAACATCTACGCCACGGTAATCTTTTATTTTAAGAAAGCCCTCTTCTGCCATTAACGCCTTTCTAACAGATTCGGTATTAACCGGCTGAATACCGACAGATGTATCCGCATCTCTTGCCTGAGCAGCTATCTTTGGAAAATTCTTTTCAATGGCTTTTAAATAAGCTTGTTTATCTTCTAAAAAGAATCGGCTTTCAGTGACTAGTAACTTGTCAGGTGAGACAAGGTAAGTTTCTCCAGATTCTCCAAACCCGTTCTGCTTCCATTTAGATTGATGAGTTAGAACAGAACTAATTTTGTCTATCGGAATTTGAAATATCAGAATGCCAACCGTTAACCCATCGGCATCTGTTATTGGTTTCGACAGGAAACCCGCTAAGGCGTCATAGGAAGGTAGATATTTTTCAAGTTTACTAACCGATACACTGTCTTTATTAGAAACTTGTTTTGCTAAGGAAAAGGCTTCCCCTATCCCTGTGTTTGCGTAGGGACCGTTTATCAAACTTGTTGCGTAATCGAGCTCTTTATAAACGCTATAAATAACGTTTCCTGTAGTGGGGTCAGCGATAAAAATATCGTAGTAACCAAACTCATTTAGAAACCGTCTTATTTCCGTATGATAACGAGCGTGTACTCCTGAGTATGTTGTTGAATTGGACAAATCAGTGAGACCGTCCTTCTGCCCTATGGGTAACGTAGAATTTGCAATGAAGTCATATTGCAACGTTTTGGCAACCAGAGGCAATGGGTCAATGAGAGAATCTGCTTGCTGAAGCTTTTGAGCATTTCGCTCTTCATAACGTACTGCAAATTCTTGCAAGTAATAACCAGACAGAACATCGTTTTGAGAGTCAGTCAAAGCAGAGCGCTCTTTTATATAGCTTTTGTAAGCTGGCACGAACGCCTTGGTGGCCTCTAGTATTAGAGAAGATTCAGAAAAGTTGCGTATCTGCTTCTCATTAAAAGCCATGTAATCTTGAATAGCAGATTTAGTTTGAATTGCTTGCTGACGTAACTTGTCTTTTGCTGACGCTTGGAGTGCACTTTCAGCACTTGTCACTGATACGTATAGTGATAGACCGGACAATAGCAAGACTGCCATCGTTACCAAAGATACAATAGCAATAATTAAACGCTTTTTTAAAGTCACTAAATTTCCCTATACGCACAAGTAAAAACGGAAGATAAGACATAGCTGTCGCGAATATTGATGGTTATAGTTATAGTTTAAAAACATAACAAAACCATTTTTTTATTGAGATCTCTCCTAAAGTATTATGAGAGCAACAAATCAACTTCTTAGAAAAGAATAACTTGTTGAAGTCGGTTGAGATTTACTGCTTAAAATGGTGTATCAATGGTACAATACGCCCCATTCATTTAGAGCGTTTTTTATACTATGACTTTCGAAGAACTCGAATTAGACGAAGCACTGTGTCACGCAGTTGCCGATATGGGGTTTGAAACTCCAACTAGCATTCAAGAACTGGTGATCCCTCATGCGTTAGACGGGCGAGATATCTTGGCGTCTGCACCAACGGGAACGGGAAAAACTGCGGCATTTTTATTGTCTGCCTGTCAGTTCTTACTTGATTACCCGCGTAAACAGCCTGGGGCCACACGCATTCTAATTCTAACGCCCACCCGTGAACTAGCATTACAGGTTCACGAGCAAGCCGTTGCCATTACTAAGCACACCCAAATTGTGTGCGGCGTTATCACAGGTGGTATTAACTATGGCACCGACAAAGAAACCTTGAGCAAAAATCTCGATATTCTTGTGGCCACGCCAGGTCGTTTGCTTGAGCATATCGAAAAAGAAGCTGCAGATTGCCGTGATATCGAGTGTTTAATTCTTGATGAAGCTGACCGCATGTTGGATATGGGTTTCTCAACGGTAGTTAACCAAATTGCTGCGGAAGCGCGCTGGCGCAAGCAAAACCTATTGTTCTCTGCCACGCTGGAAGGTAAAGGTGTTAAAACCTTTGCGCACGACATTCTCAATAATCCAGAAGTGGTTGAAGCGAACCCGTCGCGTAAAGAGAAAAACAAAATTCACCAATGGTATCACCTTGCTGACGATATGAATCACAAGCAAGCTTTGCTGGTTAATATTTTAAAGCAAGAAACGACGACGTCTGCGGTTGTTTTTGTGAAAACACGCGACCGTCTTCAAATGCTAAAAGACTTTTTAGCCTCGAAGGACATCCCGGTGTGCTGGCTACAGGGCGAAATGCCACAAGATAAACGCAATGCTGCTGTGGCTCGCTTTAAAAGCGGTGAGGTGCCAATTTTATTAGCTACCGATGTCGCTGCGAGAGGTATTGATGTACCAAATGTAAGTCACGTCATTAACTTCGATATGCCTCGCAAGGCCGATGTTTACGTTCACCGTATAGGCAGAACAGGTCGTGCCGGCGCAAAAGGTACGGCTATATCTTTGGTTGAAGCTCACGACTTTGAAATGGTAACAAAAGCATCCCGTTACATGGGCGAACCGCTTAAAGCTCGCGTCATCGACGAGCTACGCCCTAAAAATAAAACGCCTAAAATTGGCCCAAAAAAGAAAAAAGTGAAGGCCAAAGACAAAGCCAAGGCAAAAGCTAAGCCTAAGAAGAAAAAGTAAAGCGTGCGAAAATAGTCAATAAGTAGCATTCAGGTGAGTTAATGCGGTGGCCAGGATGTGGGTGGAACATTGCCGACACAAACCCTCTACTGCAGGGATGCGGCAGCGGAGCGCACATGGATGTGTTTACCGCGTGTTTGTGGAGGCAATGTTTCGCCCGCAGCCGCTGCCTACCGCCTTAACTCACCGTCAGTTCAAAAGAGTACACAATGAAATTCCCAGAAAAGATTGTTTTAGCCACAGGTAACCAAGGCAAGGTGCGTGAGTTCGCCGCCTTATTTGCAGATTACGGCGTAGACGTTGTGGCCCAAAAAGAATTAGGTGTATCTGATGTACCTGAAACAGGCACAACATTCGTTGAAAATGCCATTATTAAAGCGCGCCATGCCGCAAAAGTAACAGGCCTTCCTGCTATTGCTGACGACTCAGGCTTAGTGGTTGACGCCCTTGGCGGTGCGCCCGGTATTTATTCAGCCCGCTATGCTGGCGCTGATGCAACTGATGATACCAATATCGACAAGCTATTAGCTGCCCTTGATGGCGAAACTCAGCGTAAAGCGCATTTCTTTTGTACCTTGGTGTTTATGCGTCATGCCGACGATCCGGTACCACTGGTTAGTCAAGGTAAGTGGCAAGGTGAAATTTTAACCGCTCGTTCTGGTAACGACGGTTTTGGCTACGACCCCGTATTTCACGTGCCAACTCATGGCTGTACTGCAGCAGAATTGGAGAAAGCCGAAAAGAACCGCATTAGCCATCGCGGCAACGCCCTAGCGATTTTGCTTGATAATATGAGAGCGACTTTTGCGTAATCCACCGCTTAGCCTTTATATCCACATTCCTTGGTGTGTTCAGAAGTGTCCGTACTGTGATTTTAACTCTCACGGGCTTAAATCTGATTTACCCGAGAAAGAATATGTGGCGCACCTGCTGGACGATTTAGCAATTGATGCCAAACGCATTGGAGACCGCCCTGTTGAGACAATCTTTATTGGCGGTGGCACGCCCAGTTTGTTTTCAAGCGAGGCCATGGCTGACATTTTAAACGGCGTTAAACAACGGGTTAACTTGAGCGACACTGCTGAAATCACCATGGAGGCCAACCCAGGTACCGTTGAGGCAGGTAAGTTTGCAGGCTTTTATCAGGCGGGCGTAAACCGAATTTCGGTGGGCATTCAGAGCTTTCAACCTAAGCATTTAAAGGTGCTAGGTCGCATTCATAACGAAAGCCAAGCCGAAAACGCGGTAAAACAAGCGCACAGCGCGGGGCTACCTACGTTTAACTTGGATCTCATGCACGGTCTACCTGAACAAAGCGTAGAGAATGCCATGACAGATCTGAAGCAAGGTATAGAGTTAAACCCCTATCACCTCTCGTGGTATCAGCTGACTATCGAGCCAAACACGCCTTTTTATTCCAAACCACCAGAACTACCTGACGACGATATCCTCTGGGAAATACAGGAAAAGGGACACCGTTTATTAGAGGCTGCTGGCTACCAACAGTATGAAATTTCTGGTTATGCAAAAACAGGACATCAATGCCGTCATAACCTCAATTACTGGCGCTTTGGCGATTACTTAGGTATTGGCTGTGGTGCTCACGGTAAAATTACCGACGGTTCAAATGGCACAATCCATCGCACGGTGAAGGTAAAACACCCCAGAGGCTACATGGAAATGAGCCGACCGTATTTAGATACGCAAACACTGGTTAGTGCAGACGACCTGCCGTTTGAGTTTTTTATGAATAGGTTTCGTTTAGTTGAGCCTTGCCCGATACGTGACTTCAGCGACTTTACGGGTATTGAAGTAGCTGACGATGTTAAGCGTGCGCTTTCTGATGCTCATCACCAAGGGTTACTTTCTATTTCAGATAGTCACTGGCAGGTAACTGCTAAAGGACGTAGATATCTCAACTCGTTACTGTCGTGTTTCGTTTAAACCTACTTATCCTAAGTTGAAAGCTTTTCTAAGCTTTCAACTTTACTTAAGCCTCACAAAGAACTTGGAACGAAAAAGCCTGCTCACGCAGGCTTTTCTCTTATAAACAGTTTTGAAAGACGGTGTTGCTTTCCTATCTGCGCCTAATTTTCACTTTCATCGTGGCGCGTAATGATATTGTAAGGTTTAAAGGCAGGTACGCTGGCTCGAAGGTTTTCTTCTGCAACGTCTAAACGCTTAAGTTTTTCACAAAACCACTCTGCTTTTTTACGCAAAGTGGTGGCTTTGTCACCTACATCAAGATGCTCTCCGACATTGTTGAGCTGCCGTGTAATTTCAGCCACTTTTTCCTGATTCACCTCTCCGCTTCCGGTATTAATGCCGCTTATCGCCGATAATATGCCGCCAACTGAAGTAGAAATAGCTTCCTCAAGCTGTGCTTCAATTTCGCTATCAACAAATTCATCAACGCTTTCAAGTGACCCGGGGCCGATAAAATAATGATTACTGGCGTGCCTAAATTTATCTTTCACGCGATTTTGCACGCGCTTCATAGCAGCGTTTAAACGCTCATAGCTATCGTGGTCGCTGCCAACTAAACCTAAATACACGTGTTCAATGGTATCAATAGCCAAGTCGACACCTTCGGTAGCCAAAATAATCATTTTTGGAACTACATAGTGCAAACCTGAAGAATACTCTTCTAGCCACTGCCGCTCTTGTTCATTCAGTGTCTGCCAGCGACCGCCAATGAACAATTGGTCTTGACCGTTAATTTGAACCACAGTTCGGGTTTTATCCATCACACGAAGCTGCTGGTCGTTAACAGCAATACCATAGGCAAAATCAATATTGCAGGTATATTCCGCATGTGCTGACGTGCTAAGTCCAGCGAACAAACAGAATGTAAGAAAGCCTGCCTTTAGGCGCGATATCATTTTCATACTGTCATTGTGGCTAGCTTACTCGGAAATAAAAAGCCATCATGAGTCTAACGTGCTAAAAATCAGGTTGAACATGTCGAGAACATCTACCCGCAGGTATCATAACCATCGCGTGATTGACAAAACACTTTCGTGTAACAATTTGCCGGCTAACTTGAAAAGAGAAAGCACGCATTATAAAGCGTGCTTTGGTGATAAAAAGTCCCAGCCCAAGATATTAGACGAAAGGCTAAAGTTTAATACGCTTTTGTGCTCTCTATACTTAGTCGTTGGTAAAGGTTCGCACTAGACGCACGTAGATAAACCGGTCTTTTTCCTTTATGGAATGACTCGCGTTAAAAAACGCAACAACCCACGCGCGGTCAGGATCATCCGCCGATGGCGTTGATGTCCAAAAATCATCTGGTGGCGTGGCTGGGAAAAGAGAACTGTTTATCGCTGGGCGAACACAGTCACGCTCTGTAATTGTTGCTAACTCTTTAACATTCGGTAATCGCCACCCTAGCAAATCTTCGTTGCTGGCTTCGTGGGCTAGCTGCAGCGCTTGCTGCCAGGTATATTTCACCGCTTCGCCACTGCATGTCGAACCATCCCAGGTTTGGCCTTCAGCGCAACGTCTCCATACCAAGTCAGTAGTAGTATCCAACAACGTACTCGTCGTCACTGCTTCAAAGTTATCATTAGGCGTGGTTTCTAGGCCGTCTGATAAACACTCCTGAGCAATTGTTGAAATTGATACGGAAGTAAGAAACGTCGAAATAAATAGGGCTTTAATCGCCGATGATACTTTGCTTGTAAGGGTTGTTTCTTTCATTACGTTACTCATCACTATCTCCCTGCTCTTACAAGACGCACTCGGCCAGCTGTTGATTTATTAAGGAAGTTATCAACCCCTGAATCGAAGTCCAATGCCCATGCATTTTGCGCATCGTCGCTATTTACACCGTCAGCACTTGGTACGGACGTCCAATACCACAAAGGCACTGAGGAGACCTCCCCGGTGTTAGGGAAATAGTCTTCATCTATAGCAACATCAGCAGCAATACCTAAGTGCATTAATGAGAAAAGCTCATGATGAGTAGGCAAACGCCAGTCGTAAAAGCCGCACAAACCTTGCGCATTTACGGCCTGAACATAGGCTGACGTGTTACAATTTGTGAGTAAACAGGTGCCATTAGCGCCTGTTTCATCCCCTTCAAAACCGCCGTTTACTTCTTCGCTAAACCAGGAATAAGTAAAGTCTTTATCTTGAAACGTACCGTCGTCAGTCTTTACTTCCCATACTAATCCGGTGACGTTGTCGCGTACACAAGACCACGAATCGGCGTCAGCATCCTGCTCATCCCCGTTAGCGTTTAAGCGGGTAAAATCAAAACCAGCTTTTCCGCGACCGGCTTTTTCAATCAACCCATTTTGCTCAACAACATCCGCCCCTCTTTGCCCATCTTGACCTGGGAATTCATTTTGCTGCGCCTGCGTTAACGCATTATTCGTTGCCTGCTGTAAAAATCCAGTATCGTTGATAAGCGGCGTAGGCATGGGACGAACCTGAACGTTTATTGTATCTTCTACGCTATTTCCATTGGCGTCAGTTACCGTAAGCGTATACGCAACCACTGTAGAACTTGAAACAGCAGGCGCTACGGCAAAGGTTGAAAGCGCGTCGTTGTCATCAATAGGACGGCCTGCTGTCGAACCAGCCGGAACGTTGTTGCTTCTTTCCCATAGATAAGTGAGAGGCATAGCATTTGGAATGCTGGTTGTGGCCTCGCCTTCGAGTATTACTATCTCGCCGCTAAACACACCTTGAGAAACACCCGCACTTACCGTAGGAAGCGTATCCGTTTCAGACTGCACAACAATAGTAATAGCTTGAGTATCGGTCGCTCCTTCACTGTCTGTGACCACTAACTCAAAAGAAAGCGACTGCTCCTCATTTGCTATCGGCGTAACGATAGTCAGCGTTGACAGATTTGTTTCAACACCTGTAATCACATTAACACCATCAGTTTGAGACCACATATAGTCAGATACTGCTTCATCAGTAGCATCTGGATCTCGGCTTGAGGTGCCATCTAATATTAGCTCAACACCACCAGGAAACGTGTTTTGAGGCAGGTCGTCTCTTTGTGGAACAGCAATGCTCGCTTGGGGAGGAATATTGACTGGAGCAATGGTAATTACGGCAGAGTCGCTTGCTGTGTTACCGCTTTGATCGTTAACGGAAACCGTTACTGTGTATTGCGTTGCATTGTTTACCAGTGGCGCAACAAAGCTCGCTGCAGATAAACTGGTATCATCGTGAGCAATCGATAATGAAGGCGAAGCAGTCCAATTGTACGTGTATGTTCCATCGCCTCCACTAACCTGGGCACTCAAAGCATAGCTAGCACCCTCAGTCACAGTAGCGTCTGGCCCTGCATTGACAACAAGGTTTCCAGTGTTGTTCCCGCTATCGCTATCACCACCACCGCCTCCGCCTCCGCCACAAGCAGCCAAAAGCATTACAACTGCGATAAAAATTAGACATCGGCCTAGGACACCAGAATACCTATCTGAACCTGAAAACACGTTTAATTGCATACATACTCCCATTGCACTGTGCAATGAATTAAACACAGTGTCAGGTGAAAACTTGATGTAGATTATGTCGCTGTTTAACTATTAGTCATTAACGCATACAGCTTGTCGCGGCTATGAGAAGAGTTTTTTCGCTTCTTGCGCTTCAGACATTGTTACCTGTAATGCCTCAAGCTGCTTTTTACCTACCGCTACATCAGTCATGTCATAGATCATCATACTGATATAATCCACCTTACCCGTTGCTGAGGTCAGTGGAGAAAGCGTAAGGTTCTGATACATGAAAGATTCACTTCCTGTAATCGGCCGATAATTTGGAAACTTGAATAAATAGGGGCGCTGCTCCCATGTCATGAAAGCGCGAGTTTTCAAGTCGAAGACAGGCTTAGCTTTTTTCATAAACCAATCTTGCTTGATTGAGGGGAATAGCGAAAACAAAGATTTATCCCTGACGTCGCTAGGTAAAAGACCGCTATGACTTTCCATAAAGCCATTCCAGACTTTAACGGTGAAGTCCCTGTCTAAAACAACGATCCCTACGTCAACGGTCTGTAGCATGTCCATCATCCAATGAAACTCTAATAACTCATCTAAATGTTGGCTCATCAGTAATCCTCCAACAAGTGGGCAAGCTTAGAATTCATCATCTTCATCGACTCTTCCGTAAACAGCAGTATCAAATCACACTGCACATTGTACCCTTCTAAACCGTAACTCAATTCAATGGCAAGCGTACGCTTCCATTTTATCTGGTTCATGGCGATGATTTCAGTAATGGCGCGGTGTTGTCCTAAAACGATAGGGTGCCCTTGACTAAAATTAATGTCCATTTGATTTGCCAAACCTGTCAGGCAAGTACCAATAAGTATACTTGCGGCATCCATCAAGAGTTCTAACTGAAGTTGGTCGTCAACTTCACCTTCCACATTAAGTATTTTTGCCACATCATCAAAACTTGAGTCGCTCAAAATACACAAGGCTTCACCGCTGACTCCAGGCCCTAAAAAGCCTTGGCACACAGCAGTAACTTGTTCATGACTTTCGATATCCGATAGCATCATATGAAGCTCAGAAACTTCAATTAAGTTTACGTTGGGAATAGGTAACTCGACGAAAACGTTCATGGTACGAGCAAGGTGGTCGCCAGCCTGACCCATCGCGATATTGGTGATTTCTTGATAGCAATCCCTTATATCAGGGTCGAGGGGAGATGCCTCTAGCTGCGGTTCCTCATCATTATGAAGAATATTATATTTATCTAAGACTTCTGCTAACGTTTTAGGATCGACAGGCTTTCTAATAAAGTCCAAAGCACCTAGGGATGTCACACGCTCATGAGCCTCTGGCTGAATATCTCCGGACACTACTATTACTTTTGTTTTTAACCCTTTTTCCCTAATTGCCTCGAGCGTGCCGTACCCGTCGAGAACAGGCATGTTTAGGTCGAGCAGCAAAAGATCGCCTTTGCCTTCGGCAAGCGCCTTGAGGGCATCATCGCCATTCTTCGCAAAGTGCACAGCAATGTCCCAATCTTGAGGGAGGCATTTTGCCACTTGCTTACGCGCAACTAACGAGTCGTCACAAACGAGTACAGAAAACATTAAGTTCTTTTACCACCTAACTTTTGAAACCAGCAAACACTGATATTTTGTCGCAATCCAGACTATATCGGCAATACAACTTTGAACTGAAGTGTCGTTTTGCGACTGAACGTCTTCGATTACCGCATCGCTAAATTTATACGATTTTTCTCATGCATATAGTGATACGAATCACCTCACTAAGAAATAGCACTTTTGGAGAATATTGCCAGCGTGTTTTGCATCAATTAAGGCAGGCCTACGTGCAAGCTCAGCTTTTCCCCCTACTTTAAGCGTTAAAGAGACTAAGATTCATTCGCTCAGATGAATAAGCTAAAAACGACGGGCAAGGCTAGTGCGGTAAAAATGCCGTTCACACATAGGCCTAATGTTGCCATAGCAGCAACATCATCTCCCATTTGGATTGCCTTTGCAGTGCCTATGGCATGGGCGACAGTACCTAGCGCGACACCTTGGGCTTGACGATTTTTAACGTTAAAAAGGGAAAATATAGTAGAAGCCACTACAGCTCCCACTATACCGGTAACGATAACGAAAACAGCAGCTAACGCAGGTATCCCCCCTATTTGTGCGCTAGACTCCATCGCTAAGGGCGTGGTTATTGATTTGGCGAGCATAGTGAATTGTATAGCGCGGGGCGTATCGAATATAAAAAGTGTCAACCACGCTGAAAAAGGGGCGAGTACACCGCCCAAAATTATACTTACTACTAAACGCCAGCCATAATGCCTTAACTTTTGCCATTGGCGATAAATAGGTAGGGCGAGTGCTACCGTGATTGGCCCTAACAACCAATGCAGTAATGAAGCAGCACGTTGATATTCAAAAACTTGCGTATTGGAAAAATAAAGCCCCAAGGAAACAAATAACGCTGTGATGATAATGGGGTGAGCCGCAGGGTGGCCACTGCATTTTCTATTGGCCCAAAGCGCTATCATGTAGCTGACGATAGAAATGCTCAGCCAGAGTAAACCTTGAAAACTTAAAGTATTATGTAAAGCCTCAATCATCTACATCGCCGAAATTTTTACCGTTAGCTAGAACACCGCGCTTTTTTGAGTTCAAAAGCTGTTGCGATAGCCAAGCAGTAAAGCCCAAACTAAACGACGTCGTAACGACAATAGCAATCACAATAGCTAAAGCATAAGTTTTCAATTCCCCCCAATACATGGTCACGCCTAACACCGCTGGGATAAAAAGTAGTGACATGTGCTTGAGAGGAAACGTTACTGCGCGCGCTACATAATGTTCAAGCTTTGGAAAGCAAAATAACGCCACGAGCAGCAGAAAAAGCCCGAGAAGCGGGCCGGGAATGGGAAGAGATGCTGCACCTACAATTAAAAGGCCAAGATAATAAGCGATGAAAACTGCGGCCGCGCCTACCATCGTGTCTTTCACATTTTGCACGCATACTCCCTACTATGACTTATCTGCAACTCCAATCGATGTAGTGTAACGAGAAGCGCATTTAACCGCTAGCAGTACCATGGTCGTATACGCACAACTCAGCGCTTTTTTATCTTTAGAGCAGCCTGCGTTTTACTGCCAAAACTGATAGTAATATTTGTCGGTAATTTTAAAGCTTTCGCCGCTTTGCATGACAACTTGCTGCTGACTGCATTTTTGCTCCAAGTGAGCAACATGCATTTCATTGACGGCGACTGAGCGATTGCATCGTTTAAAGTAGTGCGCTCCCAACCGTTTAAGTAAGTCACACAAAGTAGTGCGAACGACATAACTTTCTGACAAGGTTTGAACGCACATATAATCACCCGCAGCCTCAATCCATTTGATATCTTCAGGGTTTAGGCAACACCACCCGTTTTCAGCGCGGATCCCCACTACACAAGGCTGGGCATTTTTGAATAGTTGCAGTCTTAAGCTCGCTAGTAGCGCGGATTCTGAGACACCGTACTGTTTACATAAGCCTCTAATAAGTTGAGAAAATTGAAAATCTCGCTCGTAGCAGTGATATTTAATTTTCGCACTTTCAATTGCTCGTAAAACCTGCGCTTCTTCTAGTGGAATCTTTACAAAACCTGATGCATTGTGAGAAAAAGCTAACAAAGCTTCTTCGTCTTGACTGCCCACAGCCAGCCAATATTTTGAGGCTAGATTTCTGCTTGATGGCGCAACCGAGTAAAACCCGATAGCGTTTTGATACTTTTCAGCGAGCGCCAGGCAATGACCAGCTGAATCTGCGCTATAAATTTTACTGAACAGACCACGCTTTTCTAATATTTCACAAAGCGCCTTTTGCAGAGAAGTAGATTGTAAGAATACCAGTGCGATCATTTGCGTTCCCTTGCAGGTGCAAAGAATACTAGCACCAAGAACTTTTAATTCTAACTTTCAAAAAAGTCATGACTAAGAAAGTGAAATAAACAATTTTAAAAAAGGGCTACGTTTTATGTAGCCCAATGGTCAGGGTAAACAGAAATCGTTCAACGTTTTGCAGTTAAAACACTTGGGCTTGCATTGATACGACGAGCGATATGCTGCGCATTGACATCCGCGCCATTAGTAATAGCGAACGTAAGCATATCTTGCCCATTGCACACTAAGCCGGTGTGCAGATTTTTCATATTAAGGCCTGTGGCTTTTACAGCGCGGTGAAGCTTCAAGCGATTGTCACTTTTCACTGCTTCGCATACTGCAATTAAGTTGTTCTCTAGCTCACGTGGATACGAAGCAGCGCTGGCGGCAGTAACGGTTAGTGACAGACTCATTCCAAGTAAAGCAAGTTGGGTAACACGGCGTGACATAAACATAACAAGTTCCTCTGATAATATTTGGCAACGCGGTGACGACCTCTTTAAGCCCCCGCATCATTAAATTAGTGAAACTTTGTGATGACTACGCGATAAAAACGTTAAAACACCGCTATATGAGATGTTGCGACAAGCGCACAAAAGCAGAGGTTTAACCATCGGTCTAAACAGTTATTAGTCGAACTTAACACACACTTTGCAACATTCTTTGTAACGCGGAAAAGGAATGACGAGGGTATAGGGGAGAACATTGATGTGTTTTTAAAATGACGATCGTCAAGTTTAAACAATTACTGCTCAAAGCTGGCACTTCAATCAGTGTGAACCTACCTTGAGGATAATACCGAATCAACATGAGTTGTTATAAAAAAAACGGAGGCTATTGGCCCCCGTTTTAATACATTATGCTATAACGCTTAATGCTTGAATTCTTCTAAAAAATACTGTCTTGGTGAATTTTGATAAACATACTCGTACCGACTTTTGAGTAGTCAACTTTGTATTCTTTGCCGTTTAGTGTCTGAATAAAAACTAACGTTTTCTCGTCGCCAAAGACTTCGCTGGTGGTAACGTCTACCAATTCCATATCTAACGCTTTGGCTTCGCGTTTGTTATCTGGAATTTTACCTTCATACTGCTTAATACCTTTGTAGGTCACTAGTATCGGAGGGTTCTCGTCTCCGTTCGTCACCAATAGGTCAAGCTTTCTGATTTTATGAATGATAGTATTTCGACCACTCGTAATGAAAGGTTTTTCAGTCATTTTCGTCTCCGCGACTTTTTACCTGCTTTTTTTATTATTAACGTAACTTGTAAGTATCAAAGTCTACCACGAAGTTAATAATCAACACATAGGCATTTAATTGGTATATTTTCGGAGTATAAACTAGTCATCAAAAGCAATAAACGGCTATTTTTCGCCCTTCGTATATTTTCGTATAAACATGACGATGTCAGGTTATTACTGCCACTTTATCCAGGGTCGGTGCACCAAATTCTGAATCAGCTTGTCACATGGCGTGATTTCTGAAGATGCGAACACACAGTTTGGTGCCTCGTTTATTTGAACCTGGGCGACGATATTAGACACTGATACCTCTAAATCTAAGTCGGTATCAAGTTGCGTCATTGGCAAAATGAATTCTACGCGGTTTGTAAAAGCACAAGAACTCTCTGGGGGTGTGTTTTCAGATTCCGACTCACACCCTGCACTTCCTAGATGATAAGACCACTCGTGCGCTTCTTCTCCGCTTTTGGACACATCAAACTTAAGAAACGTGTGGCCGTTACGCTGATTTAAAAACATCGACGAATCGTTCAATGGCGACGGCTGAGTAGATGGATTAGCGTGGTTAATATCAAAAGGTAACCCCATGGTAAAACGGAGGTTAGTTGATAACTTCAAAAGTTGCTCAGACACATCCAATACTATTTTGGTGTTAGCATCATCGGGATTAACGCACTTATTGTGGAATTTTAGCAGAGCCGCATTCGGCGTTTGCCACTGAGTTTGTTTAAACTTCACTCTTTGCCATTTTCCATCAATGCGAAGCTCAGGCTTGCTAAGATAAAAGCCAAAGTAGTCTATATTCCAGCGCTGCTGGCCTATGCTCATGATCATGGGGCAAGCGCCAGTATCCACACCTACTAATTTAAAAGGAATTTCACCGGGCTCTCTTCCTTTAAAATTTATTACGTCACACCCAGCTAGCGAGAAGAACACAGCTATGAATAGAGAAGATATGACGGGCGCGCGAAAAGACTTTTTCATCTTATTATTTACTTCCTGTGATTAGCGAGCAGTTGGAAAAGGAAACCGCGTTATTTATTAATTAAGGTGAACTATGCAATATCGCTTTATGAGCTGCTTATAAGAACCGACTACGGCATTGTGCACTTCGTTCGTTACAGAATACCATTATTAGCCCCAATAAAGTGAACTCGCTGAGTAATTCAAACCACTGAGTGAACAAAAATAAAGCAAACAAATCACAAACCCCTAACCTAGGCGTGACAAGGTAGTTAAAACTGCTTATACTTGCGCTCGTTTGTTATTGCTATCCAAAACAATATTAGAACGCATCTCTAAATGGCCCTATAGCTCAGTTGGTTAGAGCATCCGACTCATAATAAGTTGCGCTGGTCATTTTAAGAGATATAAAGTATATTAAAGACAACAACTTATAGAAAAATAAAGCTAACTGAAATTTTGATGTAAGCCTGTTGTAAGCAAAATAAAAAGTTACGGCCCCATAGCTCAGTTGGTTAGAGCATCCGACTCATAATCGGCAGGTCCCCTGTTCAAGTCAGGGTGGGGCCACCATTTCCACTAAATACGTGGGCTAGATGGTGAATAACTGCTCACTATTTTCTGTTTTACCATATAAGTCGCCAATCCCGACCAAGGTCAACTAGGACCACCTCTATTTTCCCTAAATTTCATTTTAAAAAGTAGCCACGTTTGATTGAGTATCGCCCCTAGTAACGAAATTAGTGTAATTTTTTGGTAACTATGAATTTGGTTGAAACCCTGATTTTAACAGGGCTTAATCTCTGACAGCTCTATCAAACGCTCATATCCAATAACAACATGGTCAAGCACATAGATACTGAACATCTTTGCGGCTTGTTTAATTTGTTCGGTAAAATGAAAATCTTGCTGACTTGGTTTTGGATCACCTGATGGATGGTTATGAATTAGAATAATAGCTGGTGCGTTAATTAAAATGGCTGTTCTCAATACTTCAGCCGGACGAAGTGATATCTGATTTACCGTGCCAATCGCTATAACTTAATAATTGATGATTTGATGCTGGCTGTTCAAGTTCACCACGATAAAACGCTCTTTGGTTTCATGCTTCAAATGCTTAAACACTTGATAAACCTTCTCTGGACTATCAAGTGTTACATTCAAAATGTCATCATCTACTTCCCTAAAGGTATAGACACAGCTTATTTCACGTAATATAGCCACCTTAGCTTTGGCCTTGACGATTACACAACCTGGTTAGGGGAGTTGAACGTTCTAGTGCCGCATAGTTCATTGTTAGCAGCATTAGGCCTTGAAATTGCTCCCAGTAATCCTTTTATAGCTCAGGATAACTCGGGCAATGACGTTTTAGTTTTACGCAATTGGTAAAAAATATACGAAGACTCTTATGATACCGATGTCATTGAACTTGAAGGCGTTGAAGTGCTTATGCATCCAGACTTAATGAATAGGATAAAGTCAATGACCAAATGTAAAGTAATTCAGTTGACTAGAACTACCAGAGAAGAAGTTATTAATCCTGTGAAAAATAGATAAAGTTATATAGTATAAGTATGCCTTGCTTGGAAAGCCCTGTAAATCCAAAGGGTTAGTTTAGGTCATCAGATAGGTATTAGGGATTCTGTTAGCTGTTTCGAACACGTTTGCGTAATTTCAATGAAAATACTGCATATACTTGAGTATTTTTTAGTTTATAGCCAAAGCTTGAGCAATTAATTAAAAATTGAGTTGCTGGTTAAATACTCAAGTACGGTTAACGGTATGTAATTTCATAACCCAATGCTTTGTATCCCTTTTCTCGTTTTGAAAACATTCGCTTGAGTGTTGGGAAGTCATCAAGGTAATCATAAACCTGAACCGAATTTTTGTTGCTCCACTCTCGTCCAATTCGGCCAGCATATTGAGCTAATATACCCTTCCACGCTATAGGTAAGGTGATGAATAACGTATCCAAGTATGGTAAATCAAACCCTTCGCCAACATACTTACCTGTTGCAAGAATTACCTGTTTATCGTTACTTAGATCTTTGTTTTCTTCAAGCATAGCGATGCGCTCTTGCCGCTGTTTAGCTGATATTCCACCATGCAACTCTACAACCATTAGCTCTTTCTGCGTTAGTAAAGCTGACAAAAGCTCGATGTGCTCTTTTCTTTCGGTTAACACCATTACAGCACGTTTATCATCAATACAACGGAGAATATCGTCGACGATCTTTTGGTTTCTGCAATCACTGTTTACTAGGTGCTTATAAATTTGTGAAATATGAGGCTTAGTATCAGGCTCTAGCCACTCCTTAGGAAACGTTGTATCTGTTTCATGTGCTATCACTTGCCGATTAAGCATTGAACCTGATTTAACGCCTTTATAAACAATATATCCAAGTTGAAACATCATTAGCTTTTCTAAGCCATCTTGCCGTTTTGGTGTTGCTGTAAACCCATGAAGGAATTTAGCATGACTGGATTTGATCAAGCTTTCATAGTTTGATGCTGATAAATGGTGGCATTCATCGACAATAATTTGCCCATATTTTTCAATGTATGGCTTTATATCCATACCGTTTCGACTGACTAAACTTTGATATGTAGCCACATCAACCTGATACGACAGCTTTTCCTTACCACCAAGTAATGAGCCAACTTCAGTATCTTTTAGAAAAACATTAATACGCCCTAACCACTGTTCAGCCAGTTGCCGGCTGTGAACTAATATTAAAGTGTTCACCTTGCGTTTAGCAATCAGTGCTAAAGCAGTAACTGTCTTACCAAAGCCTGTAGAAGCTTCGAGTATCCCAACAGATGAATCTAATAACGCATTTACTGCTTTATTCTGCTGACTTTTCAGCTTTCCTGTAAATTTAACCTTAATAAGCTTGTCACCTGAAAAACGCTTATCATCTAGATTTACTTCAATTTTTTGCTCGGTTAATTTAGCTTTTACAGACGATAAACAACCTCTCGGCAGAATTAAGAAGTGGCCTTCTATATGAGCTGCACAGATATATCTTGGAATCCCAATAGTAGATAACCGAAGGCCTTGCCGTTTATAAAACTCTGGATTAGAAAATACTGCTAACTGTTTTAGTATTGATGTTAATTTGCCGGGAAACTTCTCGATAGGAATATAAATTTGATCAGCAATAACTAAGGTTACTTCTTCCGGGCAATTGGCAATCACATCGTTATCAATAGTAGATAGTTTCTTCCAAGGCTTATCTGCCAAGTCATTATTAGCTTTTTCATCGATTAACGTTATTTCGGACAGCAACCCTTCAAGTGCTGTATTATCAACTTTTTGAATGGAAGCCAGCTTAGACCACTGGTCTTTATAAGCTATCCCTGACGAATCTATGAATACACTATTGTCTTGTTTTCTTGGCTCTAGTTGAAGAGGTAATGCTATCAAGTTACCAAAGCCACCTTCTGGCATAATATCTTGATTCGGAAACAAACGATCAAAGCAAGTAAATGAGAGCGCAGGGTACATTTCCATCGCTTTCGTTAATAGCCCATTACCCAACTTTCTAGCTTTGACTGCTTCAATAGCTTGCGAAAAGAAGATCCATACATGTCCACCATTGCCGCTTCTAGAGCGTTCGATAATGTGAGGTACTTTATAAAAATCACAGGCTTCAGAAAAAGCTTTAACGGAGTGAATCCAATCGTCTTTATCAAAATCAGCAGCAAGAATGTGGGTTGTGTTGTTCTCTAGAAGTGGGTAAATCCCAATCGTTTGATTCCCTTTTAGGTGATCAAATATCGCTTGACCATCATAATGCTTGAATTGTTGATTTGAGCATTCCGTGCAACTAATCCGTGGTTTATTACAAACTTTAGGTTTCCATTCATTCCAACACGCTGGCGAATAACCACTTCGCCCATTTTGCGATTCCCAACGAAACGGGTAAACGTCATTTCGACCTTTAAAATAAGAAATGAATAAATCGACTTTAGCTTTAGGTGAAACGTGTTGGTTAAAGTGTTTGGCTAGCTCGACTTCTTGTTGTGCAAGAATACTATTACGTTCATTTAACAATGACTCTTTTTCTTCAGCGAGCTGCTGAAGTCGATTATCAATTTCTAAGAGCCTATCTGATAACGAGCTGGACACATTAATTACTCAAAAGCAGTGTTAAGGTTTTCTGCTCTTAGTATTCGCATGACATCAACGCTGTCATTAGAAACGACATAGTAAATAGCATGTTTTCCATACACGCTTCGTCTATATCCCTTACGAATGTGATCTACAGCCTGATAATGCAACGGGTTTTCCGCAATGCTTTGAAACTGAATAATCAACCCATCAACGTATGATTTAGCCTGAGCTAACCCAAAGTTATCAATGCCATATTCAAATAGCTGCTCGAAATCCTGATCGGCAGCACTACTTAATCTATACTTCGCCATTAGTTTGTTTTCTAGCAATCACCGCATTAACAATATCTTCAGGAGAACGAGAGCTGAAACCGCTTTGCTCTGCTTTGAGCAGTTCTTGTCTAATAACTTCAACTTGGCTAGTACGCATTTGCTCTTTTCTGATTAAGTCTCGTAATAACTCACTGTCACTGGCATAATTGCCAGTAGCTAGCTGTGCTTGCATCCATTGTTCTTGTTGATCAGTTACTGTGATACTTTTCTTTACCATTGCCATAATTTACCTCCAATGAAAGAAACTTTGTAAGGATTCAATCCTACTTTATACTACCATAATAAAGTTTAGTTCAGAACTGGTAAGAATCAATTTGAGTTACACCATACAATTCATAGGTGGTAACAATATCGGTAAGTTGCTGGTCATGACCACGTTAAAAAGCGCACTTATAAAGGGATTATAAGCTTGCCAATGGGGCCTCATAATCGGCAGGTCCCCTGTTCAAGTCAGGGTGGGCCACCATTTTCTTCACGAAGCATTGTTTAAGTTCATTAGTTTTGACCAACGTTAATGATAAAGAGTCTGATATCGTTTCATCGGTAACGTCTTAGCTTCCATAGCCTTTATTAAAACTGTCATATCACAACTGTAGCATTTGCATTACTCGTTACTTAAATACTGGTTAGTCATTTAATGAAGTCGTCAATGCCTTCCAATACTTTCTATCTGCTAACTGGCACCTTCATCATACTTTCTATATTGGGCCAAGTTTCCACGAGCATTTATAGCCCTTTTTTTTACGACTTAGCGGTAATGTACAACAGTCACGTTGGCGTTATAGAAAAGAGCGTTGCTATTTTTCTTGTCGCCTTCTCTATGTCACAGCTTGTCTTTGGTATCGCCTGCGATTATGTCAACAAGCAAAAACTTCTGCTGTGCGGCATTTTGGTGTTCGGGGCAGGAACGATTATGCTCGTTTTCGCCGACACTGAAAAAACCTTTCTTATTGGGCGCATCATACAAGGCCTTGGCGGCGGTGTGGGTGTGTCTGTGTCCCGCGGTTTATCAAGGCAGATATTTTCTGAACAACAGCTAAATACCTCACTCTCGTTAACGAATATTGCATTCGCTGTTGCCCCTGCCATCGCTCCACTCGTGGGCACGTTGATTGGTGAGTCTTTCGGTACTACTGCCATCTTTTACTTTGTTCTAATGATGGGTGCTGTAGCGCTTGTACTGCTTTTATCGGTAATGTCTACCGTTTCGCAATACATTCCTTCTAACTCAAAGAATGTGCTAAGCGAGACACTGGTTCTTATCAAGGCATCAATTATAAAAATTGCCGCGGTAGGTATGGCGAGCGGGCTTCTTTATGGCATTGTGTTTAGCTTTATCACGGCCGCGCCATCTATGGTGATGGAGCAGTTCGGTTTAAGTAAAACAATGTTTTCAATCTACTCGCTATTTGCAACCCTATGCTTCGTATTAGGCAGCGTAATGAATATTCGTTTGGTAGCCACTCCTGTATTGCAGAAGTTTCGACTATCCAGCCTATTTATATTCGTGCTGTCACTTGTATTCTGGGTTCTCACTGTGCCTCTTCACGTAAATGCTTTAGCAATAGTATTGGGGTTCAGCTACATTGTTTTCTTTTTTATTGGCATAGCAATGCCGTGCAGTGTCACTATTATTCTTGGTTTTTCTGGCACCTCTGCTGGCTTTTTAGCAGCATTAACCGGCTTTTTTCACCTTACAGGAGCTGCGATTGGCGCTTACGCGGTAACCCTTTTAAATATGGAGCCTACAGCCTCTTTTGCCTACACCACATCCGCACTGAGCCTTGCCAGTATTCTTATCTGTTTATCATTGAAAAAGCATTAACTGATCATTCTTTCGACAATGTAATTTCAATCACGACTTAAAAACCGCGCTGGCTATAGTCAATAAACAAAAACTTCTTGTACTAACCTATTTGGTTTTCAAAACTCATCCCCATAATGTTGAAGCTTCCAAAAGTGGTTGGAAGTTATGATTGTTAAAAGGATATTAGAAACAATGAAACGCACTATTATCGCCAGTATTCTTGGCGCGCTCTCTTTAAATGCTTTCGCAGCTTCGCCTTCTTATGACTTCGTCAAAGCTGGATATGTACAAGCAGACATCGAAGACGCAGGCGACTTCGAGCCAACGGGCTTTCAAATTCAAGGCTTTAAATCTCTGAATGAAAGCGTATATCTTACTGGTCGTTACGGTCAGCTTGGTGAAGATGTTGCTGGGGTTGATATCGATTTAGATTATGCTTCAGCTGGTATTGGTTACCGCTATGGATTAACCGCTAATACAGACTTTTTTGGCGAAGTTACTTATGAGTATGTCAATTTAGATGTAGAACTAGACGGCATTTCTGGTGAAGACGACAACGGTTACGGCGTTTCCGCAGGTATTCGTTCAATGCTTACTGAGCAATTCGAATTGCGCGGTGCTATTCGTTATATCGACATTGAAGAAGACGACACTGCCTTTGAAATCGGTGCTGACTACTTTTTCACACCACAATTCTCGTTTGGTGCAACTTATGTCATCGCTGACGATGTAGACCTGCTAGGTGTATCAGCGCGCTATACGTTTTAATACGCTATAAATGATATAGCGAGTAAATGCCAAAGCCACGTCTTCTAACGTGGCTTTTTTGATGGTTCTACATTCGCTTTGTTTGGAGTATGGCCCAACAAGCTAGACTAAAGCATTCAACAAAGCGGTATCCTGAGGTAACCATTTTTTTAACTCTGAGGCTTTGTTTGTCCATTCCTTGTCGACAAGAAATTAGCGGCGCCTTCCTGCTCAATATTAACCGCAGTAATTGGGAATGGGATAACGATATCCTCTTCGTCAAAACGCTTTTTCAGCATTTTGATAAACGCGCTTTTGATAAAGAATCGATTAAAGTATTCACGGGTTCTCAACATCACCGTTAAATTTATGCTTGAGTTATCAAAGGTATGAAACAACACAAAGGGTTTAAAGGTATCTACCCCGTACTCATGCTCTTTTAAAATAGTATTGGCAACGTCTAAACATACCTTTTCCACGTGATCTAAATCTGAACTGTAGTGAACGCCGACCTCGACCGGCACCGACAATTCCCGCTCAGGATAGTAATAGTTAATTAACTTCGAGTTAGATAACTTACTGTTAGGCATAATAACAATATTATTGGGCAGCATTCTGACCCACGTTGAGCGCCATCCTATTTTTTCAACAAACCCTTGCTCCCCTGAATCTAACTCTATGAAATCACCGATGCGAATAGGCTTATCCATAACAAGTTGAATACCTGAGAAGAAGTTTTCTAACGTGGGCTGTAGGGCTAGCGCTACTGCAAGTGACGTAATACCCAAAGAAGCAACGATAGGCGTTATGGATACGCCCATAGTGCTTAAAATAATGAGAATGGCCAATATGGAAAATACAGCACGTACAGCACCACCTGCGATAGCACTGGTATTTTTCACAATAGTCGACTGGTCACGATAGCGTTTCAGTGAATAAGTAACAAATCTCTCGAAAAAGAGAACTAGCGTGATTATCAATCCAGCATCAATGGCCGTATCAAGCGCTTTTATAGGCGCTTCGCTTTCAACCCCAAAGACCGCAATGATGCTTTTAACTAACTGTGCAAAAATGATCAGTATCAGTAAGTTTAAAGGCGCGTTTAAAGACAGTACGAGCACCCGATAGATATCTGACATACTGCTTGTTTCTGAACGCGCCTTTGCCTTCAAACGCACCAATATGAGTCGCTTGATGGCGAAAAGCACAATAACAACACCAACTAGCCCCAGTATCGCAACTGTTTGCTCGTTATCGAAAATACTAATGTTGTTCACTGGTGAGGGCTCCTATCGAGGTGTTGTGCTTTTCATGAACTAATGTTTACGCAAGACCTACACCAAATGTTCTTTAGGAGTGAGAACTAGTCTGTCGTTGGTATTCTTTGGTAAGCCAATCGGAGGCCGTATTGCGGTCGGTAAAAAAGGAATATTCCAATTGCTCAAGCTCTGGAATTCGCTGAAACATCATCCCTTTGATCACTGGCCCTTTATACACATAAGCCTTGGCGACCAAACCGAATTCAGGCAGACGATTAATAATGCGTTTTACTATATCGAAAGCTTCTGGCGTAGCACCTTCTACACGACTGATGTCAGCGAGCAGCGCAAAAGGCTGATTATTTAGGCTCATAACTAATGAAAAAAGTGCTTTTTGATACTCTTCAGCGCTTTTCTGATTAAAAATGCCGTGCAGTTCCGACACAACAATGCCGTTATCATAATTAATAAAAGAAGTGCTTAAATGCTTTTGCATAGTCGAAACGAAACCTACTAACGTGGTTTAATAGTAGACCAAATTTTGTCTAATGGAACCGTACATTAGCAGTACGTGGTTCGACCTCAACAGTTGTTATGATCGCTTTAACGCTATAAGTTTTTCGTCATTGGGAAACTGCACTAATGCTTCAGTTAAAATCGTGTCGGCCTTTGAATTTGCACCGCTTTTCCTCAAAGCCAATATATAGTTGTGAACATAAGCATTTTGCGTTTTCCCCACGTCATAGCCTTTTTCAAACCAACGTACGGCTTTATCTTCATCAGCAGAAAGATAGTGATTTGCAACTAAAAAATAACTCAACCAATAATCTGGCCATTGGTTTGTCGCTGTTTCTAAGAAAGCTAATGCCTGCTCTTCATCACCAACTTTTAGCATATCGTAGGCAGCGCTTACATACGTAAATGGCGTCATCTCAGACGACGTTACTCCGGGGGGGACAGGCGCCAAATACCAATAATTCCCCCTCCCCCACGTTCTTTCAAACAATTCTAGAGACATTTCATGGTTTGGCGTTACACCAGTATGTAATGTTACTGAGCCTTTCTCACTATCGAATCCGATAACAACGGCATAATGCCATTGGGGGAGTAGCTGTATAGATAAATTCTGGAAAACGACTATCGGTATGTCGTCTTTAACAAACTGCAATAAAGAAGAAAGTGTTCCGCGTTCAGTGTATGGCAAAAGACCATACTGACGCGTAGCGCTAACCATTTCTAGTTGCAAACTTCCGTCCTTGTTTGGAATAAACAACTTAGGTGCGATTTCTTCTGGAGAAACATTTTTTCCGTAATATCCAAATACCTCAGATAACGTAGTAGGCCCACAGTAATACTGCTCCTGTGGAAAAAATGGCACTGTTTGAATAGTATGAGATTCAGGTAAGGAGGAGAGCCCCTCTTGTCGTAACTGATCAGCTTGCGGGGTAGACTGGCAACCAGTCAAAATAAGAAAGAGTGAAAAGCCTGCAAGATAGCAGGCTTTCTTAATAATGCCATTCATTCAATTAGCTGTTCACTGGGCGAATAAACGGATATACGTCGGTTACACCAACTAGATCTAAAATAGCAATCACTGCAAGAACAGTAAGTACCGCCCCAACAATACCGCCCGCAGGCGCTTGGTTTATTTCATCGTTTAGCTGTGCAATCTCGCTATCTGTCATAGCATTAATTCTAGCAATGGCATCATTGCTATCAACGCCCAAACTAATCAGTTTGCTTTGTACATCAGAGCGGTTAACCATGTTAATCAGCTGGGTTTTATTATACTGAGCAACTTGAGTTTGCATAACGGCATCTGAACTAATTGCCTCAGCGTGCACGCTGCCAGACATTAAAACCGTTGCTGAAAAGCAACCAATTGCGATTTTTTTCAAGTACTTCATAGGATTTCCTTTTTAAAAATGCCCAGTTTTATTTTTCATTGTGTTAACTGCGTCATTGGTGCAGTTAACGCACGGTTCCATAAAACTTCGCACTGACTTCACAGGCGCGATTGCGTTCTGCGTTTTCATCTCAATTTAAGTTAGTAGCAAATTTTAGACCGTGCCATTAAGTACGTTCTTTTTTTATTTTCTCGCCTCAATAAAGCCTTGTAGTGCGCGGCTTGGCTATCGCGTACTCTCAAGCTCAGCCGTTATTAAAAAATCTACCGTTAGAATAAACCTAAAGCTGCTTACTTAAGTAATGGGTAAAATTTTTACGTTTATGCATTATTTTCCTATGTGCTTATGTATCGTAATGCGCAGTGGAAATGGGGTATGCAACTTTCTATCGCCAAGGGAACTAAAAACTGTTCAAAATTCCCTCGACATGTCGCCTTCAATTCCTTATAGTGCGCGCGCTTTTAAATATTAGCGACGCTATTAATCGTTAGTATCTCTTCTCATCGTTTTACCCCTGGATACCTGTTTTGATTACCACCGCAAACATTACAATGCAGTTTGGCTCTAAGCCATTATTTGAAAATATTTCCGCAAAGTTCGGCAATGGCAACCGCTACGGCCTTATTGGCGCGAACGGTTGTGGCAAGTCAACCTTTATGAAAATTCTGAGTGGTAAGCTTACGCCCTCCTCCGGTAATGTCTCTATGTCACCTGGCACTAAGCTGGGCATTCTGAGTCAGGACCAGTTTGCGTTTGAAGAATTCAGCGTTGTCGATACTGTGATCATGGGCGACCGCGAGCTTTGGGAAGTAAAACAAGAGCGTGACGCCATTTATAGCAAAGCGGATATGAGCGAAGAAGACGGCATGCGTGTCGCCGACCTTGAAACGCAATTTGCCGAAATGGACGGTTATACCGCTGAAGCCCGCGCTGGGGATATCTTAAATTCTGCGGGCATTGACGAGAGCTACCATTTTGGTTTGATGAAAGAAGTCGCGCCAGGCAAGAAAGTGCGTGTACTTTTAGCGCAAGCCCTGTTCGCTGAACCAGACATTCTGCTTCTTGACGAACCCACCAACAACTTGGATATCTACACCATCAGTTGGTTGGCAGACGAACTTAACAAGCGTAAGTCGACCATGCTTATCATTTCGCACGACAGGCACTTTCTTAATTCTGTGTGCACACACATGGCTGATATCGACTATGGTGAACTACGTGTATATCCGGGTAACTACGATGATTACATCGAAGCTGCCATGCTAGTTCAAGAGCAGCTTCACGCTGAAAATGCGAAGAAGTCAGCTGAAATTGAAGAACTACAGAGCTTCGTAGCGCGCTTCTCTGCAAACGCTTCAAAAGCAAAGCAAGCAACCTCTCGTGCTCGTCGCCTTGAGAAGATTGAGCTTGCTGAAGTGAAAGCCTCTAGCCGCCGCAAGCCATACATTGTCTTTAAGCAGCACAAAAAGCTTCACCGCCTCGCCATCACCCTTGAAAAGTTAGGCCATAGCTATCCAGACCTTCCACTTTTTGATGATGCAAATTTGCTTCTGGAAGCCGGTCAGCGTTTGGCTATTATCGGTGAAAACGGCGCAGGAAAAACCACGCTGCTAAAATGTTTAGTAAACGACATTGAGCCCACCTCAGGTAGTTTCAAATGGGCAGAAAATGCTGCAATTGGTTATATTCCGCAGGATAACGCCAAGTACTTTGCAGAAGATATCACAATGTTTGAGTGGATGAGCCAATGGCGCAGCCCCAAACATGATGACCTTCAGATCAAAGGCATGCTAGGCCGTTTATTATTTACGTCTGACGATTTTAACAAGCGCGTACAGGTATGCTCTGGTGGTGAGAAGAACCGGTTGTTGTTCGGTAAATTAATGCTTGAAGACATTAACGTATTGGTGATGGATGAACCTACTAACCACATGGATATGGAATCGATTGAAGCGCTGAACAATGCACTCTACAAATTTGACGGCACGGTTATTTTTGTAAGCCACGACCGCGAGTTTGTTTCATCGCTAGCGACGCAAATTATCGAAATTAAGGATAAGCAGCTTAATCACTTCGACGGTAATTATGAAGAGTTCTTAGCGCATAAAGAGAACGCGTAAGTTAATTTAAAAAAGGGGCTATATTGCCCCTTTCAATGTTTACAAAGGAAGTTAATCAACTTTTCATTTGCCTGTAGACACGTCCGCTCCAATTAAGAACTGACGCGTCATTACCGCTAAATTATCAAAATACTCTACAAGCGCTGCCTTCACAGGTAAAAGCTCGTTCTCTGTAATATTTTCAAAATCTTCAGGGTCACGAAAATCTTCTAGTTGTTTGTTCTTTGCCAAGTAGCTCTGTGTTTCTTTCACACGCTCTAAACGCGTGATATCCACCGGTTTATCAATTGTCTCGATAGATATTTGAAAACTAGCAGATGCCATGTAGTTATCTAAACCCAGAAAGCTTCGTGTAAAGAGTCCATAACCTTGACTATAGTGCTCCGAACAACCGTACATGCCGCATTCCATTGCAGCTAGTGTTGGTGATTCTTTTATAATTACAACCGCTGTTATTCCCTCTGCAGTTAGCTTTTCTCTAATCGCCGCACTTGTTTCGTTAAATACCCATTCTTTATTTTCCACAGTGACAAAGCTCGGCGTGCTACCTTCAGAAAGGAAGTTCGATAAATCAACAACTTCGAATGAGGTCCCATTCTCTATTTTATTCTCGAAAGTTTTAAAGATAGTTTCTTTGAGCTGCCAGTCGTACTCATATTCTTTACTAAAGTTGTTAAAAATAGTGGTACCAACATGTGTGTGACTGGGGTACTCCTTAGCTACAACCAAAACGCCGACCTTACTTTTTTCAGGCGCTTTATAACCTGTTGTTGGAGGGACATATGTAGAGGCACACCCAGTAACTATGATAGATATTATTAGCAGCGCAAATAATTTAATTGGCAATTTCATTGTCGATCCTTCGTATTATTCTTAATTTTTAAACAATGGTTTTAATCTAAGATTAACTGTCTCAGCGCAAATTTTATAACTTAAAAAAGTAAGGTTATAAGTAACTTAAAATCGCACATCTTTTCAATAAAAACAACGTGCATTGGTATGGAATTTACCTGTGGATATTCGGACCGACTGAGAAGAAAAGCCTTCTGAGTAAACTCTGGCGTTAATGAATTAACCCAAGGTTAGCAAGTGAGGATATTCACCGTATAAATGAAATGACACCTAAACCAGGGTTTTATTTAAAACGAATGGGTAAATTTCACTGTAACAAATGCTCGCCATACTTATCGGATTGGAACCCCGATAACATGCCCGTGTGTATCGATATCCAAGTCTTTCTAATGCGTATTGGGGAATAGAATGCTCTTATCACACAGTAAGCAATTTTTATTTGTGCGTATTGCTAAAACGGAGGGAAAACGCACACAACAATGAAACATGTACTTAAATACGTGCGGCATGTTGATCGAAGCTTGAGCCTGAACTGTATTGTTTTAAAAAAGGAAATGTAACCATGAAATTCACTTCGTATTTAGGCATAGCAAGCCTGTCTTCATCATTATTGCTATCCGCGGCAGCCTTTGCTCAACAACCGCGAAACGCACAGCAGCCTCAAGGATGGATGTGGGGCTTTGGCGTGGCGGCGTCTCAAGACGTGTATACCGATTTCGACAACCGTATTGTTCCAATACCTATCATTGGCTACACGGGCGAAAAACTTCGCGTATACGGCCCCTTTGTGGGCTATCAACTTTTTCAGCAAGACGGTTTTACGCTAGACGCCCAACTGGTGCCTGTTTTTGCAGGCTATGAAGAAGACGATAGCGCCGTCTTCACCGGCATGGAAGACAGAGACTTTAGCTACGCCGCTGGGATAGGGCTTAATTACAACACCGGTGGCTGGGTTTATTCACTTTCCACCAGCGCGGATATATTAGGCAAGTTTGACGGGTATCAAGCGTCAGCCCGCATTGGTAAACAGTTTAGAATAGACCAATACATGATAGAACCATCCATAGGCGTAAACTACCAAGATAGTAACTATGTAGATTACTACTACGGCGTTCGCCCAGAAGAAGCCACTGCATTTCGCAGCGCTTACAATGGTGATGGGGCCTTGAATACTGAAATTCGTATTGCAGTGTCTACACGGCAGTTCTTCAAAGGCATAACGCGCTTAGAGCTAGGTGCGACATTCTTTGACGACAGTATTAGCGACAGCCCATTAACCGATGATGACACATCACTTAATGCAATGCTGGTATACACCCGCTTCTTCTAGTTTGCATTCGAGTTCTTTTCGCTTATCGCTTACTTGTCATCAGCTATCAATAGTGTCTTTTGATTGGCAATAGGCTATCCAATGTAAGCGACATTCGAAGTTTGTATACCAACATGCCTTCTAGTGAGGGCATGTTGGTAGTACCTAAAACAGCAGGTAGCAGGTATCGCTGACAACACCGCAATGTCAGCGCAATTTGTTAAATCAGGCGGGCTTTTTAAACGCGAGCGTTTCCCATAGCGGTACGGTAGACAAGCTATGTTTGTAGCTGCCCGATGTTTCTTTGGTGCTGTAAGACAGATAAATCAGTGTTTTTGAATCGGCATCGTAAATTCTTCTAAGCTTCATGTTTTTGAAAAACACGCTTTTTGATTTTTTGAAGATCACTTCTCCTGAATCAGATTTATCAATAGCCTCTAGCATTTCAGCGGTAATGGGGCCAGTTTGTCTGCACGCGATAGAACTGTCTGATGGGTCTGACAAATCCAGGTTCGCTTCAATACTTGAAATATGACAGGTTACGCCAGTCACTACAGGGTCTTGAAGCGCGTCAATTTTAATATCTTTTGTAGTAAAAAGCCCTAGCGATACATCGCCCACTTCACTGTCGCTACAGCCCGCCAAAGTAAATACTGAAGCAGCGAGTAAACCTAATAGGGAGCTTTTCACAAAATTGCCATTCATAGAAGTACGAGCCTCTTGCGAATTGAACCAACGTCCATTTGTTTTCATACTTTTCCCACCGTTACCTTATTTATGATCTGCATTGTATTTACTCGAAATATCAAGCCTGGATCATTCTAACCTAACAGGTTTAACTGTGTCTTATCCATAAGGTCGCATTGCTTAATCAGTTGCTTTGCTTTTTCAATGTCCGGCGCGAAATAGCGATCTTTGTCGTAAAACGGTACTTGCTCTCTTAATAGCTGCATCAGCATCTGCAGCTTTTCGCTTGTTGCAAGCGGCTTTCTGAAATCTACTCCCTGACAGGCCGCTAGCCATTCAATGGCCAATATACCTGCTACATTATCAAAGATATCTCTTAACCTTCGCGCCGCAAACGTTGCCATGGATACATGGTCTTCTTGATTCGCCGACGTTGGCAAAGAATCGATTGATGCAGGGTGCGCCAAGGTTTTATTCTCGCTAGCGAGTGCCGCACAGGTTACTTGAGCAATCATGAACCCTGAATTTACTCCGCCATTTTCAACGAGAAACGGCGGTAGGCCGCTTAAATGGGTATCTATCATAAGCGACATTCTGCGCTCTGATAGCGCGCCAATTTCAGAAAGTGCAATTGCTAACATATCTGCCGCCATCGCCACAGTTTCTGCATGAAAATTTCCGCCGGATAAAATATCTCCCGCTGGCGTGACAGTATTGCTGCCACTTTTTACGAAGACCAGAGGGTTGTCGCTAACACCATTGGCTTCAACCTCTAAAATATCTTTGGCATAGCGCATTTGCTGTAAGCAGGCGCCCATAACCTGTGGCTGACAACGCAAAGAGTAAGGGTCTTGTACCTTTTCACATCGCTGGTGAGAATTTCCAATTTCAGATGTATCAAGAAGAAATCTAAAGGCGGCAGCCACATCGCACTGACTCTTATGACCGCGAACTTCATGGATACGTGCATCGAACGGGACGCGAGAGCCAAGGGCCGCCTCCACTGTTAGCGCACCAATGCCAATAGCACTATGAAGGGCATTTTCAGTGTAAAACAACCCTTGAAGCGCAAACGCTGTCGACGCTTGCGTACCGTTTAATAACGCCAATCCTTCTTTAGGCGCAAGGGCAATAGGCTTCATACCTGCTATTTCGAGTGCTTTAGCCGCACTAATTCGCGATCCTTTGAAAAAGGCTTCCCCCTCTCCTAGCAGCACCACGCTCATATGGGCTAGCGGTGCGAGGTCTCCACTGGCCCCGACCGAACCTTTTTCAGGAATGGCGGGATAAACCTGTGCATTAAACAAAGTAATCAGCGCTTCTATTACACTTAACCGAATGCCTGAATACCCCCTGGCCAAAGAGTTTATTTTTAATAACATGAGCAAGCGGACAGTATCTTCTTGCATAAAATCGCCCGTACCGGCCGCATGCGATAACACGATACTGCGCTGTAATAACTCCAACTCATCAACATGAATACGCGTATTAGCCAACAAACCAAAGCCCGTATTAATGCCATAAACAGTTCGGTTCTCTTTAATTACATTGAGCACAACTTGCTCGGCGGCGTTTATAGCCGGTATAGCACTCTCATCCAGCGACAAGTGGATATGATGCCTATGCACTTCTCTTAATTGTTCAAGGGTCAGTGTGCCTGGTACAAGGTTTAACTGCTTAACGCCAGCGTTATCAGTGAAGAAAGACGAATGTGACATGATTACGCCTCCCCGCCTGCTCGTTTGTCAGGCCCTTTATCTGAAGCTTTAACTGCGTGTTGGTTTAGACCTGTACCACTCCCTTCCTGAGTGCTACCCGCACAATCTATCATAGGAAGGTCGAGGTTGTGCGCAGCAGCGCAGTCTTTCGCTATGTCGTAGCCTGCATCAGCATGACGCATCACGCCTGTGGCAGGATCATTATGGAGTACTCGGGCTATACGCTCAGCCGCTTCATCAGTGCCGTCACACACTATTACAACGCCCGAGTGCTGACTAAAGCCCATACCTACACCGCCTCCATGGTGAAGGCTCACCCAGGTTGCGCCACCCGCAGTGTTTAATAACGCGTTTAGTAAAGGCCAGTCCGAAACAGCATCTGAACCATCAAGCATGGCCTCAGTTTCTCTATTTGGTGAAGCCACTGAGCCCGAATCAAGGTGATCCCGACCAATCACGACTGGCGCGCTAAGCTCACCACTTCGAACCATTTCATTAAATGCTAACCCTAGCTTTTGGCGTTCTCCTAGTCCCACCCAGCAAATACGCGCGGGAAGACCCTGGAATTGAATACGCGCTTTGGCCATATCTAACCAGTTATGTAGATGTGGATTGTTGGGTATGAGTTCTTTAACCTTGGCATCAGTTTTATAAATATCTTCTGGATCACCGGACAACGCCGCCCATCTAAAAGGTCCTATGCCCTGACAGAAAAGCGGTCGAATATAGGCAGGAACAAACCCCGGGAAATCGAAAGCATGTTCAATACCCTCTTCTAGTGCCATCTGCCTGATGTTGTTGCCGTAATCGAGGGTGGCGGCACCCGCTTGCTGAAAACCAAGCATGGCTTTAACTTGCAGTGCCATCGACTGTTTTGCTTGTTTAACAACGCACGCTTCATCTTTTTTACGTTGCGCTTCGGCTTGATCTAGGGTCCAACCCACTGGCAGATAGCCATTTAGTGGGTCGTGGGCACTCGTTTGATCAGTTACTACGTCAGGGATAATCCCCTTTGATAACATATCTGGAAATACCTCTGCAGCATTTCCAAGCAAACCTATTGATACTGGCTTACCGTCTTGCTTGGCCTCATCTAGAAAGGCTAAAGCCTCTTCTAACGAATGTGCTTTTTTGTCTAAATAACCTGTTCGAATTCTGAAATCTATACGGGTTTCATCAACCTCTACCGCCACCATAGAAAAGCCCGCCATGGTCGCGGCCAAGGGCTGTGCTCCGCCCATTCCACCCAATCCGCCAGTTAAAATCCAGCGCCCTTCAGCCCTGCCTTCAAAATGTGTTTTCGCCACGCTTACAAAGGTTTCATACGTGCCTTGAACAATGCCCTGCGAGCCAATGTAAATCCACGACCCTGCCGTCATTTGCCCGTACATCATCAAACCCGCTTTATCTAGCGCGTTAAAGTGCTCCCAGTTTGCCCAGTGAGGTACAAGGTTAGAGTTAGCTATAAGTACTCGCGGCGCATTTTCATGAGTGGGAAATACGCCAACCGGTTTGCCTGATTGAATAAGTAGAGTTTCGTCGGTATTTAAGCGCTTGAGTACTTCAACAATTTTATCGTACGACGCCCAATCACGGGCAGCTCGACCAATACCACCGTAAACTACAAGATTTTGCGGGTGCTCAGCCACTTCCGGATCCAAATTATTCATTAACATGCGAAGCGGAGCTTCGGTTTGCCAGCTCTTCGCATTGAGCTTACTGCCTCTTGGGGCACGAATATCTCTTGTAGGGTCGAGGCGTTTCATAAACTTCTCCTAGGCATATTTTTTGACTTGCCAATTTATATTTTTATTAGGAAGTATCTGTTTTAAAAAGTAGCGAGTTATTGGCGCTCGCGGCGCAGTAATACTTAGAACTCTAGATGTCCTCCCAGACGGTATCGACTACCTGGATGATAGAGAACGGCGTAGCTCACGACAGCACTTGATGTGTTTTTTGCGCGCGTCTTAGCAGATAGCGACTCGCCGCTGTCACTTAAATGGTTGTTTAATGCATTTGGCACTCGGGAGAATGTCCGTCGTGTAATTTTAAGGCATGGTTCTTTGGGTTTGATTAATAGCGCCTGCGCAATATCTTTTTCAACAACCACCGCCTCTACACTGTTATCGGCTTGTGAAAGGGGCGCAACTTGATTCAGATAAAAGTTTGCGGTTTGCGCTTTAAAATCTTTATTTAAGTAATCGTCTATCCATGCCGGGTTAACCCACCTGTCCTCATACTGAACAGGTAAGTTATTCTCGCAATGTACAATAATGCTGTGAAACACGGGAGCGCCTAAATCGACGGCCAAGCGCTGGGAAATGGTATCGCTGGCAGGCGCGGTTTCCAATACTAAAATTTCGTTGGTGTAACGGTGGCCTCGCTGCTCAATTTCATCGCGAATACTTTTAATTTCTAGCATTGAGCTCATAGGGCGACTATCCGACACAAAAGTGCCGATCCCTTGGCTACGCATCAAAATGCCTTCGTCCACCATTTCACTTAGTGCTCTTCGCGCAGTCATCCGGCTAACACTGTGTTGTTGCGCTAGCTGATTTTCCGAGGGCACCTGACTGCCTGGCTTCATGTCACCGTTTTCAATGGCATCTAAAATTGCCGCTTTAATTACCCTGTATCGAGGTTGCATATCGTGGAGTCACAACTAAATTGTTAATAGTATGCTAACAGCATACTTGTATATACAAGTATGCACAAGTACACTTACTTCAAAATTTACACTACTTTCAGTAGTGACTCTGGATAGAGTTAAACAAAGAGTGACTTAGAGTGGACCACGTTATGGGTTATCAGTACGACACGCTTATTTACAATGTTCGCATTGCGTCTATGCAAGACAACGGCTTTCCTTATGGCGAACTATCGTCACATGCTATTGCCATAACAGCCGGCAGAATTGCTGCGTTAATTCCTTGCCATGACGCACTGGGCGAGGTATTCCAGCAAGCCAATACCGTCATAGACGCCACTACTCTAATTCCGCAAGATGAAGGGGATAAAACTAAACTTCCTTGGCTATTGCCTGGTTTTATAGATTGTCATACTCATTTAGTTTACGGCGGTAACCGCGCTGAAGAATTTGAAATGCGTTTACAGGGTGCAAGCTATGTGGACATTGCACAACGAGGCGGTGGCATTAAAGGCACAGTGGAAAAAACACGACGAGCAGATGAGCCCACTTTGCTTAATACCGCGATAAAGCGAGCAAAGCGACTGTGCGAAGAAGGTGTTACCACCATTGAAGTAAAATCAGGATATGGGCTGGATTTAAACACTGAAGTGCGCATGTTACGTGTAGCTAAATCGCTTGAGCAGCACCTTCCTGTGAGTATTCAAACCACCTATTTAGGCGCTCACGCCCTACCAAACGAATACGCTGAGGACCCAGACGGGTATATCAATTTTATTTGTGAAGAGGCACTTCCTCACATTGCCTCGCAACATTTGGCTGACGCCGTTGATGTATTTTGTGAAACCATCGGTTTCTCTACTTCACAAACAGAACGTGTATTTAGCAGTGCACAGAAGCATGGCCTGCCAATTAAAGCTCATGTAGAGCAGCTTAGCGACAGCAAAGGCGCAGTTCTAGCAGCTAAGTACGGCGCACTATCGGTAGATCATATCGAATATTTAGCTGACAGCGATATTCCTTTACTTGCACAAAGTGGCACCGTTGCCGTGCTGTTACCGGGCGCATTTTATTATTTAAGCGAAGTGCAAAAGCCGCCGGTAAGTGCTCTAAGGGCGCACAATGTGCCCATGGCCTTAGCGACTGACTTTAATCCAGGTACTTCGCCGATAGCCTCTATCCTTACCGCGATAAATATGGGGTGTGTGCTGTTTCAACTCACCCCAGAAGAAGCGCTACGCGGCGCTACAATGCACGCGGCGAGTGCACTCGGGCTGCACGACCGAGGTGTTATTGAAGCAGGCAAGCTTGCTGACTTAACGCTGTGGGATATCGAAACGCCCGCTGAGCTTGCCTATTGTATTAATGGCCACCGCCCTGTGGCGGTTTATAAGGAAGGTAAACATGTTTGAATGGGAAGGCAGAGTAGACAGTGAAGACGGTGTTGAGGGCCTACGTTGGCATCAAAAAGTCAGCGAAATCGAGGCAGGCGACGAAACTGCGTTAGCCGACTCCGTTACTCTTGTTGGTTTTGAAAGTGATTTGGGTGTGGCATTTAACAAAGGCCGCGTAGGTGCAGCTGCTGGTCCAAACGCTATTCGCCATGCGCTTGCAAACTTGCCTTGGCACTGGCCAGGCACATCATTGGCGGATTTAGGGAATGTTACTGCCCAAGATAACTTAGCCCAAGCACAAACTCAATATGCCGATGCCATCAGCTATGCCCTCAAGCAAAATGACGGATTAGTCATTGGACTGGGAGGGGGACATGAAATCGCATGGGGTAGTTATCAAGGGCTTTTCAAGGCTAAATCCCCAAATATCCGCATTGGTATCATTAATTTCGACGCCCACTTCGACCTAAGAAAACCATCTCCAAACAGCAGTTCAGGTACGCCATTTAGGCAAGTGTACGAGCATTGTCAGCTTCACGACACACCGTTTCATTACACTTGCTTGGGCGTATCTAAAGCAGCCAATACACCGGCGCTATTTAACTTTGCTAATGCGTCTAACACCCGTTATTTAACCGATGTGGCGTTAAATGATGAGTCGCTGTGTATGCAGCGAATAGATGAACTGCTATCTCCGATGCTAAAAGACATTGATGCGCTTTATGTCACCATATGTTTAGATGCGTTCCAAGCAGCACAAGCACCTGGCGTTAGCGCGCCCAGTGCGTTGGGAATTTCCCCCACGCTTGTTATCAACACACTGCACTTTTTAGCACAGCAACAAAGTACTTACGGGTATCAGTGGAGACTGTGTGACGTTGCAGAAATGAACCCCAATTATGATATTGATAGCCGCACAGCAAAACTGGCTGCACGGCTAATTTTTGAAGCGGTAGATGCAATAAGTTCGCACACTTAACATGTTTAACGCTTTTACGTTTGACTCTTTTATGTTTACTGGCCGCCAGCCCTTTCACACGCAGCGGCGGTAAACAAAACGTCGGTTGAGCTATTGAGTGCGGTTTCAGCAGAGTCTTGCAATACGCCAACAATAAAGCCCACCGCGACCACCTGCATAGCCACTTCATTAGGTATATTAAACAGGCTACAGGCAAGCGGAATAAGCAGCAGCGAACCACCTGCTACGCCTGAACTTCCGCATGCCGATACTGCTGCGATAACGCTTAACAGCACAGCGGTGGGAAAGTCTACGGAAATATCTAAAGTATTAACCGCAGCTAGCGTTAACACGGTGATTGTGATCGCAGCCCCAGCCATATTGATGGTCGCGCCTAACGGGATAGATACCGAATAGGTGTCCTCATCAAGCTTTAAGCGTTTGCATAGCGCCATGTTTACCGGAATATTCGCCGCAGAACTACGGGTGAAAAATGCCGTAATGCCACTTTCTTTTAAACATTTAAACACCAAAGGGTACGGATTCTTTTTCGTTGCCAAAAATACCAACAACGGATTAGTTACAAGGGCGATAAATAGCATTGCGCCAATGAGTACCGTTAATAAATGGGAATAGCCAAGCAATACTTCAAAGCCCGTTGTGGCAATGGTATTGGCTACCAAGCCGAAAATACCGAAGGGCGCGAGTTTGATAACAAAACCCACTACGGTTGTTACACTATCTGCCATGTTTTGAAGTAGCGCTTTCGTTGCGTCACTAGCATGACGAAGACCTAAACCTAGACCTACAGCCCAAGTCAGAATGCCAATATAGTTTCCGTTTACTAGCGCATTTACCGGGTTATCTACCATGTTGTAAAGCAACGTGGAAAGGACTTCAGAGACCCCTTTCGGTGCAGATTGGCTAATGTCTGAGGTTACTAAGCTTAAACTTGTAGGAAATGCAAAACTTGCCAACACGGCGGTAAGCGCGGCCACTAGTGTGCCTATAAGGTAAAGCACAAGCACCGGTTTTATAAAAGTTTGTTCGTTTTGCTTATGGTTGGCTATAGACGCCATGACTAAAACGAAAACCAAAAGCGGCGCGATGGCTTTAAGAGCTTTTACAAATAAGTTACCCAACAGCCCTGCTGATTGGGCAGCCGATGGTGAAAAACTCGCTATCGCGATACCACATACGATACCAATGATAATTTGCAGTACCAAACTGCCATTCATATAGCGCTGAAACAGGCTTGGGCGAGACGTCGAATCCATAAATGTTGGTCCATTATTATTTTGATGACGCGCCATGATACCAGT